>NVVM01000006.1 GCA_002402225.1 Alphaproteobacteria bacterium | reverse complement strand
TCTGAATATTACGCTCAGCCTCGCCGCCGCCGCCCTTGATGACGCCAAGGCCGGGCTGTTGCAAAATCTTCCCCGCCGCAATATTCAAAGCAATATAGGCGGGGTGAAATATCCCCAAAAATATCAGTTTGGCCCCCAATGGGTTGATCAGCTTCACCGCCGTATTCACAATAGACCGCACCCCTAAAACCGACCTTATTTCCAGCGTTTCCTGCAATTTTGGGCAARAATTTCGCAGCGGCAGATAGCTGAAATTATCCGTTTCAAGTTTTTTCTGTGCCTCTGCCAGCGAAGATACGGGCGCTTCCCCCACGGCCCACAGGCAGTCTTCCGTGAGCAGGCCATTCTCCAGATGACTGTTGAAACCATGCATAAAAATCTTAAGGCCATTTTCTGCCAATAATTTTGCGGATAGAAAAAACCAGGGCAACCGCCGACTTTTGCCCGATGAATAGCTGGGCCAGTCAATAAAATCATTATTGTTTCTATTAGGGCTCAGGCTGATATAATCCCGAATTGCCGAGACAATGCCGGCCAATTCTTCCGGGCTTTCGCTGCGATATCTGAGCAGTAATAACAACGCCCCGACCTGTATATCTGCCATCTCGCCTGACAACAGGCCACTAAAGGCAAAATGCGCTTCTTTTTGTGTTAAGTGACGGGATTTCGTCGGCCCCCGGCCCAATATTCTTATATATTTTGCGTAAGGATCTGTCATTTATACCCTTAAAATTATGCGGTAAAATAAGTTTACCATGGCGCAGCCACGAGAAGGAATAGAAATTCTAGGTTAAATCATTTGAACTATGCGAGCGCAGTGTGATTTTTACCTCAAATCCCTGCCCTTCTTCACTGTAAAAAGACATGCCACCGCCCATGGACTTTATTTGTTGCGATGCCAGGAATAATGACAGGCCCAACCCCCCACTCACGGCTGTCAAACCGGTTCCTATTTTCTCAAACGGATGCCCAATGAGGGCAAGGCTGCCTATGGGAACGCCCGGGCCATTATCGCGGACAAACAGGAAGATTTTCCCCTCATCTTCCTCCGCTCTGATTTTAACCTCACATCCCTTGGAACAATGCGTGACAATATTGTCAATGACAGACTTCATAACGAATGACAACACGGACTGATCAATTTCAACAGATAATGCGGGATCAATATCATTAATAATCAGAATATGATCGCCTTCTGCCAATTGTTCGGCCCAAATATCTCTCATCTGCCCTACATAGTCCGAAATTTTGACCATGCAGAAGCTTAACGTTTCTTTTTTTGGCCCCTTGCTGGCCACATCAATAAGCCTGTTAACATCCTTCAATAATTGACGTCCCGCAAAATTAATGTCCTCGGCATAGCCCTCATTTTCAGTTTTTATCAATTTTATTTTCAAAAGATCGCTAAAGCCAATAACCGCATTCAAAGGCGTCCTTAATTCATGGGATATATTTCTTATAAAAACTTCTTTTGCCTCTTCGGCTATACTGGACGCCGCCACACGGTCTTCCAGAGCATTTATCAATTGTTCCTGTAATGACATGTCACGGATTACCGCGACCCCAAGATTATTTCCTTCGGCCTTATATTGTCCCAATGTTATCGAAACCTTCACCCTTTCCCCTGCCTTCGTCATCATGTGAACCGTACGGGCATCCGACATTGCCCGGGCTTCTGTTTCGTTAAGGTCATTGACAAAATGCCTAACCATACCCTCATGATTTTCTCTTTCGTTGCGTTCCAGCAAGTCAGAGATATTCATTTTTAAAAGTTGCCTTTCATGCCAACCAAACATTTTCTCCGCAGCTTCATTTACAATCTGTATTGTCCCCTCGGCGTTAACAACCAATAGGGAGTCAGGTAACGATCTGATAACAGTTTGCATAAAGTTTTTTTGTTCTTTATTCGCTTCATGACTTTTGTGAAGGTTTTTCTCCATGGGCCGAAAAATTAAAAAAGCCGTGATCGGAATTGCCCCGGCAAGAAGTAAAAGCATTAATATCTTAGCCAGCCTTAGCAGATCGGATGTATCGCGGGCCTTTACAGTATACGCGCCAACGATCAGATTTAAATTGACCAGTAAGGGGGCTGCAAGCTGATTAATGTTTTTATAAGCTGTTTCTCGAACATCGCCATCCGGAGACGCCATATTATCAACAGACCTCAGGAAAACATCCATTTGGTCTTCTAATAWCCTGGCATTGATCCCGGCCCTTGTGACGACATCACCATCAAGCGGCACAAGTTCTATTTCATCAAGCCTCCCCGATTTTAACCCGGCGAATGAACGTTGAAAAAGATTTTTCGTATGGCGTAAATCATCCCGCAATGAGGCGGATTTGGATGCGCTGCATGTCTCAAAATCACATAATTTCAACTGATTGGAAATACTAATTATTTCTTGCGAGAGTTTGCGCTGCCCCCCGGCCACATCAATAGTCTGCACAAATCTGGTATGAGATTCGCCCGTAATATTCACGAAGACGAATATCGCCGTCATAAGAATGCTCAAAATGATAAAACTCAAAAAATACTTAACGCGATTATCTAACATTTAAAACATCTACTTTTAAAAATGCAACGATCAGKCCAAATAGAATAATCCATTCGGATTACGAATCCTCAGCCAAAGGTAATGTTTAAACATTATCATATAACAATCTTTAAACAATATAAATTCCTTGCGCAAATAATAGGGGGTTACAGATATTGTAAGAAAGTATAACCCATGCTATAATATTATTTGTTGCATCACTGAAAAGTGATTAACTTTTTCAATAGATAAAAATTTAATTAATCAATTTATAACTATTGTATTTTAGTATTTAAGCTAACATATAAAAGATGTCCTTTAATATTGCGATAAACGCAAATAATGGGGAGGGAAGTCGCGTAAACCGCTGATTTCCTATGATAAATCTTGATGTGACAAATCTTGATACAGTGTGTTTGCGGCGCTTCCCTTCTGACCTATGCCAGAACAGAATACGGGCCGCTGCAAGACCATATAAAAAAGTCCTGATCTGAACTGACATATATTCAAAACCTTATTAACCGAGGAGTTGTCCTATGTCCGCCGCAGAAAATATTTTTGACCTCTATTCCAGCCAATATGATGCCCAGAAAGAATCCGAGATGTCTTTGAGAGAATATCTCAAGGGCTGCAGCGAAGACCCCACCATGTATTCCTCTGCCGCCGAGCGCATGATTAAGGCCATTGGCGCGCCGGAAATGTTTGATACATCCCGCGATGAACGCTTTGGGCGCATATTTATGAACCGAACCATAAAACGCTATAAAGGCTTTGAAGAATTTTACGGCATGGAAGAAACCATTGAACGTATGGTCGGTTTTTTCAAACATGCCTCGCAAGGGCTGGAAGAAAGAAAACAGGTTCTTTATCTGCTTGGCCCGGTCGGCGGCGGCAAATCATCTCTGGCGGAACAGCTCAAAGCCCTTATGGAGAAAGAACCCATCTATATCTTAAAGGCCGGCGATCATATCAGTCCCATTTTTGAATCGCCGCTCGGTTTGTTTAATCCGGATAGTATGAGTGAAATTTTGCAAGATAAATATGGCATCGCGCCCCATCGGCTGACGGGATTAATGTCGCCCTGGGCCTTAAAAAGGCTAGATGAATTTGGCGGGGATATCTCCAAATTCAGCGTCGTGAAGATGCATCCCTCCAAACTGCGGCAGATATGTGTTGCCAAAACAGAACCCGGCGACGAGAATAATCAGGATATTTCGACGCTGGTGGGTAAAGTGGACATCCGCAAGCTTGAGTATTTCTCCCAGAATGACACCGACGCCTATTCTTATAGCGGCGGGCTGAATACGGCGACTCAGGGTATTCTGGAATTTGTCGAGATGTTTAAAGCCCCCATAAAAATGCTGCATCCCTTATTAACCGCAACGCAGGAAGGCAATTATATCGGCACGGAAAATATGGGGGCCATTCCGTTTCAGGGCGTCATCCTTGCCCATTCAAACGAGTCCGAATGGCAGACCTTTAAAAACAACAAGAATAACGAGGCCTTCATCGACCGCGTCTATGTCATCAAAGTGCCCTATTGCCTGCGCGCCGACGAAGAAGGGCAGATATACGAAAAACTGCTCAAAACATCGGAACTGGATAAAACCCACTGCGCCCCCGGCACATTGGATATGATGGCACGTTTTAGCATTCTAACACGGCTGAAAGAGCATGAAAACTCCAATCTTTATTCCAAGATGCGGGTCTATAACGGGGAAAATCTTAAAGATGTAGACCCCAAAGCCAAACCCATGCAGGAGTATAAAGATGCCGCAGGTGTCRATGAAGGCATGACCGGAATATCCACGCGTTTTGCCTTTAAAATTCTCGCCGAGACCTTCAATTATGACAGCTTTGAAGTGGCCGCCGACCCTGTTCATCTAATGTATGTTCTGGAACAGGCCCTCCTGCGGGAACAATTGCCGGAAGAGGTCGAAAAGAAATATCTGAATTTCATCAAAGGTGAACTCGCGCCCCGTTATGCGGAATTTATCGGTAATGAAATACAAAAGGCTTACCTTGAATCTTATGGCGACTTTGGTCAGAATCTCTTTGATCGTTATATTTCCTATGMGGAYWMWWKKRYYKWRSSTYWKRWSTWTAWRKMCYSKSMWACCGKGCAKTTGYWSSAYGMRRAKRWWKYGSMTYWGGAWKTGYYRMWGRWTRWWAWMSSSRSCGGCAWWWCMWMSCYSMWMKATWWMMRKAWSGWWRWGSTCAAATTTGCCCTGCGCGCACGGGCCAATAACGCGGGCAATAATCCAAAATGGACCTCCTATGAAAAATTGCGTCAAGTTATCGAAAAACGCATGTTCAGCAGTGTGGAAGACCTGCTGCCGATCATCAGCTTTGGGTCCAAAAAGGATAAAAACACCGAAAGCAAACATCATGACTTCGTCTCTCGCCTGACCGAACGCGGTTATAGCGAGCGGCAGGTTCACAGGCTCGTTGAATGGTATATGCGCGTTAATAAAGCCGGCTAGGAGATAATGTCTTATGATGCATATAATCGACAGAAGGCTAAACCCGAAGGGCAAAAGCCTGTCCAATCGTCAACGTTTCATTGATCGTGCCAAAACCCAGATCAAAAAAGCGGTCAATGAAGCCATTGCAAATCGTAAAATCAGCAACACCGATGGCGGCGAGCGGATAAAAATACCTTCTGATGGATTATATGAACCCCGTTTTACGGGCGATTCAGATAAGGGGATTCATGACAGGGTCATGCCCGGCAACAAGGACTTCATGCCCGGCGATAAAATTAAACGTCCCCCTTCAAAGGGCCAGGGTCAGGGCGGCCGCGATGCCAGCGAGGGCGGCGAAGGCGAAGATGGTTTTCACTTTACCCTGACCCGTGATGAATTTCTGGATATCTTTTTTGAAAATATGGCGCTTCCTGATTTTATCAAAAAATCTATCAAAGAAGAAGTCACCCATGAATATACCCGCGCCGGATACAAGCGGCAAGGCTCCCCCAGCAATCTCAACCTGAAACTGACCATGCGTAATAGCCTTGCGCGCCGTTTGTGTCTGCGGCGTCCCCGCGACGAAGAAATAACGGAGCTGGAAGAAAAAATCACCGCTCTGCGCCAGCAAAAGAAGCATACGATCAAAGAACAGAATAAACTGATCGCCCTGCTTGAAGAATTGGAAGTTAAGAAAAGACGCCGAAAGGTGGTGCCCTATATCGATCCTTTGGACGTGCGCTATACAAGTTTTACCGAAATAGAAAAACCCAATACCCACGCCGTCATGTTCTGCCTGATGGATGTATCAGGCTCTATGGGGGAAACCCACAAGGAACTGGCCAAACGTTTCTTTATGCTGCTGCATCTGTTTCTGGTGCGGCAATATACCAAGGTTGACGTGATTTTCATTCGCCATACCCATCTTGCCAGCGAAGTGGACGAGGAAACTTTTTTCCATTCCCGGGAAACCGGCGGCACCATCGTTTCCACCGCACTCGAAGTGATGCAAAAGATCATCAAAGACCGTTACCCACCGGAGGACTGGAATATTTATGCCGCTCAGGCCTCTGACGGTGACAATTTAAACAGTGATAATGCCCATTGCCAGCATCTTTTAACCCAAAATATTTTGCCTATGTGCCAATATTTTGCCTATGTGGAAGTATGGGATAGCCATGAAGCTGAAATGTTTCCGGGCGATAATAATGCCACCCGCCTGTGGCAGGCTTACGAAGAACTCAAGCTGTCCCATCAGAATTTTGCCCTGAAAAAAGTGACCCGGCCTGAGGATATATTTCCGGTTCTCCATGATCTTTTTGCCAAAAATAAAAAAAGTGAGGTGGCTTGAATGACCGCATCAAGAACCAGAAAAAATCCCCCCTCTTCTGACAAGAAATCCCCCCCGCCAATTTTTGAAGGAGCCGAATGGGATTATGAGAAGGTCGATAATTGCTTTCAGGCCATCCAGAAAATCGCCATAGACGAAATGGGCCTTAACGTTTATCCGACACAGATCGAGATCATCACATCTGAACAGATGCTGGATGCCTATTCCTCTGTTGGTATGCCGTTAATGTATAATCACTGGTCTTTTGGTAAAAGTTTCCTGCGCGATGAAAGCAATTACCAAAAGGGTTTCAGCGGACTTGCCTATGAAATAGTGATCAATTCAAACCCTTGTATCTGTTATATTATGGAAGAAAACTCCATGACCATGCAGACGTTGGTGATGGCCCATGCGGCCTTTGGCCATAATCACTTTTTCAAAAATAACCATCTCTTTAAACAATGGACGGATGCCAATGCCATTCTGGATTACCTGCAATTTGCCAAAAACTACATCGCCAAATGCGAAGAGAGATACGGCCAGAAAGAAGTCGAAAAAATTCTGGACTCCGCCCATGCGCTTCGGGATCAGGGGGTCGATAAATTCACCCGCCGCCAGAAACTTGATGTTGCCGCCCTGCGCCAGCGGGAGCTAGAGCGCAACGAATATGAACAATCTCAATATAGCGAGCTGTGGCGCACCCTGCCGGAGATGGCCTCCAGGGATGACGAAGAAATTGATTTGATTGAAAAGGCACTGGTGCAAAAGCTCGGGCTGCCCGAATCAAACCTGTTGTATTTTCTTGAAAAACACAGCCCCGTTCTGGAAAACTGGCAGCGGGAGATTTTACGTATAGTCCGGTCAATGGCGCAATATTTTTATCCCCAGAGACAAACCAAAATGATGAATGAGGGCTGCGCCTGTTTCGTCCATTATCACATCATGAACCGGCTGTTTGATACCGGGCAGATCACCGAAGGGGCCATGCTCGAATTTATTGATTTCCATAGCCGCGTTATCGCGCAGCCCGATTTCGACAACCAATATTACGCCGGTATCAACCCCTATGCCTTGGGCTTTGCCATGATGAAGGATATTGAAAGAATTTGCGAGAACCCCACAGATGAAGACCGGGAATGGTTTCCAGATTTTGCCGGCAATAATCAAGCCATTAAAACCTTGAAAGAGGCTTGGGAGAATTTTCGGGATGAAAGTTTTATCCTGCAATATCTCAGCCCCCATCTGATGCGGGATTTTCGTCTGTTTAACCTGAATGATGATAAATCAAGGCCCTTTTATCTGGTCGATGCCATCCATAACAAACAAGGTTATACGGCCATCAGATCCGCCCTTGCCGCGCAATATTCTGTGGCCAGTCTTGATCTGGATATACAGGTCACGAATGTTGACCTCCATGGTAACCGTGCCATGATCCTTACCCATAACATAACCAATGGTGTGACATTAGATGAAAAACAGGTCAATCTGGTCATCCCGCATATTCAACGGCTTTGGGGCTATGATGTTTCTGTGAAATCTATCGAGCCAAATATTGACAAAACACATTTTGCCTGACAGAGCTTTAGGGCCGAATATTCCGGCGCGTATAACGAAGATAACAGATGCTCAAAAGCATAAGAAAGATAACCGTTGCCCGCAGCGATGACGTAACATCATCATAGAATAGGTTAAGCCCTGCGCTGATCAGCATCATTATGCTCAAGATTCCTCCCCCGATCAGGGCAAGTCTGGTCATTGTCAACATCAAGCCTGCCACACATTCCAATATGCCAACCACAGGCAAGGCTTGCGCGGGAAGGCCCAAGGCTCCGAATTGGGCCACCTGATGTGGGGTTCCCATAATCTTATTGATCCCATTATAAAAAAATACGATCGCCAGAATAAAACTCAATACCCATAAAGCAACGTCAATAAATCGATCCCCGTTCATCATATATCCCCTTTATCCATCAATCAGCCTTTTTATCTTATGGTAACCGCAACAGCCCCAAGAAATCAAATTTATCCTTTAATTGCCTTAATCATTCAGAAGTTGCCGTGATTAAAATATCCAAAAATACCTGCCCGGATACGCTGGCAATACTGCTCCAGGCTCCTTGTCCCACGCCGTAATTCAGCCTGTTAATCTCCATCTTGCCCTTAATCACCGCCTGAAGTTCGTCATATTCTTCTAAAGTAAAATAAAGCACTTCTGTCCGCGTAATATCTCTTAAGCTGAATTCGCCCATCACCTGATACGCCTTGCCGCCCAAATGCTTGAAATTCCTGCTGACAAAATGGGCCTCCGGGAAATTTTCAATATCAAACCAGTCTTTCTTTTTAAGATTCTCCGCAACATCGCTATAATCTGCCTCAATATAATTCAGGTCTATTTTCATCCTGACTTTGCTCTGCGCCATCTTTTTCGGATCAAAGACTATGGCGGCGGTAAAATTGGTGAATTCTCCGCCGGCGGGGCTGCCTTCAATGGCGACCGAAAATTTGATCGCACTTTTATCTGTGTTTAGCTGCCATTTTTTGACCTCTTGCCCTGCATTCGCTACAACGGGAAATAAAAAACAGACTATCAGGAGACATTTTTTCAAAAGCACCACCTCCCCGGCCCTCAATCGGCTTTTTCCCTATGCGGTAACATTCTTTGCATCACATCATCTTTACGGATAAAATGGTGAACTAGGGACGCAGCCACATGAATAACAAATGAGGCGATCAACAAAATCGCCGTAATTTCATGAATCTCATGAAAAATATCGCTTAAGGCCTTGTCCTTGTCCGCCAATGCGGGCAGCGCAACCCCGAAAAACTTCACCGGATGTCCGCCATATGAACTCATCAACCAGCCAGACACGGGCTGAATGAACATCATGATATATAGAAGAATATGCATGGCATTAGCGCTAAATATTTCGATTTTGCGCAAACCGCTCGGCATTTTTGGCACCGGATTAATCATGCGCCACCCCAGCCGAAAAACCACCAGAACCAGAATCAATATACCAAATGATTTATGGTAATCATATAAACCGAATTTATAGCCCATCTGTTCCGGTGTATCCGCCGGCAATTCATACATGTAATAACCAAGAGTGACCATCCCCAGAATGATCAGAAACATGATCCAGTGAAAGGCCTTGGCAATCGTGCCGTATGAATTATCTGTATTTTTTATGGTCATTTTTATTCCCTGAACTTTAAGTCTTCTATTGCGTTTTCAATGCCTCCGCCTCGATCCTGATGGTCACCTCATCACCTATGAAGGGGAGGTATTTTTCCATGCCCCACAAAGACCGCTTAAATGTTGTTTTCGCCGAAAAACCGGTGCGCATTATATTTTTGGGTATATCCATAGCGCGTTTATTCAGACGAACTTTTAACGTCAAGGGCTTTGTGACCCCAAGCAAGGTGAAATCACCCTCAACAGCTGCTCCATTCCCCTCAAGAAGAGTGACTTTTCTGCTGATAAAGCTTGCCGTTGGATATTTTTCTACATCGAAGAAGTCGGCCGTTCTAAGATGATCGTCAAATTTTGGCAGACCCGTCATAACGCTTGCCGTCTTAAAGGTAATATTAACGGAACTTAAGGCCGGGTTGGCATGATCCAGAATGATCTGTCCGTCATAGTCCATAAATTGGCCCATGGATTTGGAGAATCCAATATGGCTGACAAACCACATAATATTTGTATGGGATTTATCAAAATGGTAAATCTCCTGACCAATTAATTTGGAAGCCGGCATATCTTCTGCCTGCGCCATATGCGGACCAAGCATTAATATAGCCGCCATCACCATATATTTGATCATTTTCTGCATATCCTCCAAGTTTTGACTCTAAAAATTTTGGTTATTCTTTTCGTTTGAATTTACTTTTAAGGCTGGACAGATTCATCAAAATCCATACGGGCACCACGATGATCGCCCCAAGGAGAATATATTTCCCGCCCCATTCAAAGGCTCCCAAAGCCACCTCATAAATTTTACCCATCGTTGCCGGAATATCATGGATAAGATCTGTAGGGCTGATGTTAAAAAAATCAAGCGCAAGCCCCACAAGAAGGGAGGCGATCAGCAGTTTCCAGATAATATGCATCGTCGATTTATTCACCCATCACTCCTGCTTGCTCTGCTTTTGAAAGATTTCCTCTTCCATATCATAGCGTAACTGTTTGCTCAGAAGCTCCACGGCTGTCTTTTGGTCTTTGGTCAACCGCCGCGTCGCAGACAGAAGCGCCAGTTTATTCATGGCCTGCTGATATTGCTGCATTCTGGCTTCTTGGACAATTTTCGTAACATGTTCCTGCAATTGCGGGCTTTCGTTGCGGAAACTATTTATCAAACGATCTTCTATTGTTTCTTTTCGAGCTTCCCCCTGATCACCGCAGGATAAAAGGGCGGCAAGCATAACTATGAAAAGGATACGTTTAATGAATGTTCTATACATACTCAACCAATCACCAAATTACGAAATCTAGCGATAGGGTATAGGCAATATCAAAAAAACACAATCCCCTGCGGTATTAGGCCGCAGAGGATGAATTTGAGAATGAGGCGGGTTTATATATGCTTGCGGCTTTGAACCACACGATAACGATTTGAAACATAAGCCGTATCAGACAGGGCCGCATTGGCCGCCGGATTTGAGCCCGTGGCATGAAAATCACTGAACGCCGCCGTCTGATTCACATAAACGCCGCCCGTAAGATTAAAGGAGACGGCCACGCCAGACCGGCAGGCAGCGGCTTCCGCCTGATCCAGTATCGCGTCCGACGTTGAATATATGCCAAAGCTGATGGCGCCGTTATTCTTGACGCTATTTTCGAAAATATTCAGGCTGTCCTCTGTATTCTTCGTCGGCACAACATAGGATATTGGTCCAAATAACTCTTCACTATAGGAGCTTTCATCGGTTGCTTTCAAGATCAGCGGCGTTTGAATGGTCGCCTTGTCAAATCCGTCCATAGGCACAGACCTTGAGGCCAGAATCACATTATCGCCTTTGCCATATTCCGCAATCCTCTTCAAGGTCGCTTCGCTTTGCACAGCACCAAGAATGGCGCAGGCCCGCGCGTCATCACTATTCAGTTTTTCAACGCCCATGGCCAGAGCCTGAACCACGTCATCAAAAGTTTTAGGGCCATCTTCGGTTTCTATGCCGCCTTGCGGGATAAAAATATTTTGCGGCGTCGTACACATCTGACCGGAATACAGGCTGAGCGTGAAGGCAAGATTGCCAATCATGCCCCGGAAATTATCGGTACTGTCAATGATCACRCCGTTAACGCCGGCTTTTTCCGTATAGACCAGGGCCTGGCGGGCATNATCCTCCAGCCAGTTGCCAAAGCCCGTGCTGCCGGTAAAGTCAATCAGCTTAACCTCAGGACGCAAAGCCAGCTCTTTCGCGATGGGCTCATCTACGCTATCGGCGGCCAAAGTGACAATATTTGGATTGAAGCCTTCTTCGGCCAGCACATCACGGCAGATTTGCACCGAAATGGCGGCGGGCAGAATACCGCCGGGATGGGGCTTGATAATAACCGCATTTCCCGTCACAAGATCGGCAAATAATCCGGGATAGCTGTTCCATGTGGGAAAAGTAGAACAGCCAATCACAACGCCGATCCCCCTTGGCACCACCGTAAAATGCTTTTCCATGACAATCGGATCACGCTTGCCCTGCGGTTTTTCCCAGCGGGCAACAGCGGGCGTGCGGGTCATATCTTCATAGGCATAGACCACCGCTTCCAATCCCCTATCCTGCGCATGCGGGCCGCCGGCTTGAAAGGCCATCATAAAGGCCTGACCCGTCGTATGCATGATGGAAAAGGCAATCTCAAAACTGCGTTTGTTGATTCTGTCCAGAATTTCAAGGCATATGCCGGTACGCGTTTCAATGGACGCCTTCGCCCAATCCTGCCTTATGGCCTCAACGCCGGAAACAAGCGCATCGACATCCACCTTGGGATAGGTCACACCAAGATCAAAACCATAGGGCGATTTCTCTGACCCTACGGTGCCAATGGTGCCCGGTTGATCAATGTCAAAATTCTTATCCAGATAGGATTTAAAAGCCGCCTCGCCGTCCGCGCTTGCGGTTTCACCGTAAATACGCGGGCTTGCACTTTCAGGGTAAGCCGTCCAATATTCCCGGCTTCGGCTCGCGGCTATGCCCCCCTCAAGTGTTTCCTTATGACGTTCAAATAATGAAGATTGTGACATTTTCTCTTTCCTCCTGATAAAATTTTAAGCCCGTTTCATAATCTTAATTTAACATATTTATTGACGAAGACCCATGTATTTGTAATTAATAGAACGAACGGTTGGTTAATTCAAGGTAAATAGCTTAAATAATAATCAAACATCATGATATACTAGCCGCTTAAACGATGAATAGGCCGCTTGCCAAAACAGGATGGATTTGCGAAATGTCTTATAAAAATATTGAATTTAATATCACCGACGGGTTGGCTTGCTTAACCCTGAACCGGCCTGACAGCCTTAATAGCTTCACCACAGATATGCATGAAGAAATGCGCGATGCCCTGACGCAGGTGGAAAATAATCCCGATGTGCGGTGCCTTCTGCTCACCGGCAATGGCCGGGGGTTTTGCGCCGGGCAGGATTTAAATGACCGGGCGGTTAAGCCAAGTGGAACCCGCCGCGACTTATCCATATCCGTAGAAGAAAATTATAATCCCCTGATTAAAAGGCTTGCCAATCTGCCCCTGCCTGTCATTTGCGCCGTCAACGGCGTTGCCGCTGGCGCGGGGGCCAATCTTGCCCTTGCCTGTGACATGGTTTTTGCGGCAAAATCTGCCAAATTCATTCAGGTTTTCTGCAAGATTGGCTTGATCCCCGACAGCGGCGGCACCTATATCCTGCCGCGGCTTATCGGGTCTGCGCGGGCCATGGGGCTGGCCCTGACCGGTGATGCCATCACGGCTGAGCAGGCTGAAGATTGGGGCATGATATGGAAAGCGGTTGATAATGATGATTTGATGGACGCGGCTCTCAAACAGGCCCGGCATTTCACCAGTCAACCGACTTTGGGTCTTTCCTTAATCAAAAAAGCGCTGCGCGCCAGTATTGACAATACTCTCGATGCCCAGTTACAAATGGAAAGCAACTTCCAAAAAGAAGCTGGGTTCTCCGATGATTATCAAGAGGGCGTCGCCGCCTTCCTTGAGAAACGCACGCCAGAATTTACAGGAAAATAATACAGATAAATAATAAAGGTTTTCTACTATGACTGCACTTTCGCCTTCCCATGCCATCGCCGTAATCGGAGCCGGAACCATGGGTGCCGGCATTGTTCAGGTTGCCGCCGCCGCCGGACATACGGTTTATATTTTTGATACGTCAGAAGACGCGATTGACAAAGGCATTGCCCAGATTGAAAAATTCCTCGCCCGTTCTGTTGAAAAAGGCCGCATGGGTAAAGAGGAACGCACCGCAATCTTAAGCCGCATCATACGCTGTCATAAACTAGAAGATCTGGCACCGGCAAAATTGGTCATCGAGGCCATCGTGGAAAATATTGACATCAAAAGATCCGTATTTGGTCAGCTTGAGAATATTTTATCTGAAGATGCCATATTGGCCTCCAACACATCATCTATCTCCATAACCGAAATTGCCGCCAATTTAAAACGGCCTGAACGTATGGTTGGCATGCATTTCTTTAATCCGGCCCCCCTCATGAAACTGGTCGAGGTCGTTCATGGGCTGGTGACAGACAAACAGGTGGCAGACATCATTTTTGACACCGCCGCCTCATGGGGCAAAAAAGCCGTTCATGCCAAATCCACGCCCGGCTTTATCGTCAATCGTGTGGCGCGGCCTTTTTATTCCGAAGCCTTGCGCATTCTACAGGAAGGCGGCGCGGATATTCCCACCATCGACAGCTGCATCAAAGAATGCGGCGGCTTTCGCATGGGGCCCTTTGAGTTAATGGATTTGATTGGCAATGACATCAATTTTTCAGTGACAAAATCCGTTTATGAGGCCTTTTATCAAGAACCACGCTACCGGCCAAACCTTATTCAGCAGGAACAGGTCGCTGCCGGACGCTATGGCCGCAAATCAGGTCAGGGGTATTATGATTACCGCGAAGGGGCGGTTAATCCCGCCGCCCATACCGCAGAACCGGAAACGGCCCCCACAGAAATCACCCTGATTGGCAATAACCCGCTTCTTGCGCCCTTGGCGGGATTGGCCGAAAAGGCGGGCATTAAGGTGACTATGGGGGAAAGGGACGAGCTGGCTGGATTCATGATTGAGGATATTCTGGTGATTTTATCTGATGGTACGCCGGCCTCGGAATTGACCGCCGTACTCGGCAAGGCGACAATCGTCTTTGATCTGGCCCTTGATTATAAGGCCGCCGCCCGCATTGCCATCGCCAAAGGCGATCAGGTTGCGGAGGCTGATCTTGCCATCGCCGTTGGTTTCTTTCAAGCCCTTGGTAAAAAAGTTTCCGTCATTGATGATTRCCCAGGCCTTATCGTGATGCGTATCATCAGCATGCTGGCCAACGAAGGCAGCGACGCGGTCTATCAAGGGGTCACCAGCCCGGATGGCGTGGATATTGCCATGATGAACGGCGTTAATTATCCTAAAGGCCCCCTGAAATGGGCCGAGGATATTGGGCTTGAACATGTCTTTGCTGTGCTGGATGCCCTGTCCGGTTTTTACGGCGAAGACCGATATCGCACGTCCCCCCTGATCCGCCGCGCCGTCATTGCAGGAAAGTCCTTGTTGTGAGCAAAAAGGCACAAGAACAAGCGGATAAAATAGCCACCCTCTTCAAGGGACGCCGCACATTGGACAAGCTGTTGAATATTGAATTTATCAGCATCGGTGTTGGCACGGCRGTCATGCGCATGAAATTGACCGAAGATATGGTCAATATTTATGGCAGCGCCCACGGCGGTGCTGTCTTTGCCCTTGCCGATGCGGTCTTTGCCTATGCCTGCAACAGCCGTAATAGGGTCACGGTGGCGTCGGGCTGCGCCATTGAATATCTGGCCCCGTCATTCCCGGGCGATATATTAACGGCCTCGGCTGAATTTCAGGGCGGACGCGGAAAACAGGGTATTTACGATATTATGATCACCAATCAGAATGATCAATTGATTGCCACTTTCAGGGGCAAATCCCATTCTACCAAAGAACAGATTTTAGRAGANAKCWCMMRYNCWTGMATAAAAAGATGAATGATACTATAAAAGACGCTTTTATATGTGATGCCATTCGCACGCCCATTGGCCGTTACGGCGGCGCTTTATCGGCGGTTCGGCCTGATGACCTTGGGGCGATACCGCTCAAAGCCCTCATGGAACGCAACACGGCTGTGGACTGGAGCCTGGTCGATGATCTGATCATGGGCTGCGCCAATCAGGCGGGAGAAGACAACCGGGATGTGGCCCGTATGAGCGCGTTGTTATCCGGCCTGCCCGTGAGCGTGCCGGGCACCACGGTCAACCGCCTGTGCGGTTCTGGTATGGACGCCGTCGGCATTGCCGCCCGCGCCATTAAATCCGGCGAAGCGGAATTGATGCTGGCGGGCGGCGTTGAAAGCATGTCCCGCGCGCCTTTTGTCATGGGCAAAGCTGATGCGGCCTTTTCCCGCAAGCTTGAAAGTTATGACACCACCATTGGGTGGCGTTTTGTCAACCGCATGATGAAAAAGCAGTTTGGCGTCGACAGTATGCCGGAAACCGCCGAAAATGTGGCCGAGGATTTTAATATTTCCCGTGAAGATCAGGATCTTTTTGCCTTTCGCTCCCAACAAAAAACCGCCGCCGCCCAAAAAGCCGGACGGTTTGATGATGAGATCATTCCTGTGATCATTCCCCAGAGAAAGGGTGATCCCGTCATCGTCACTATTGACGAGCATCCCCGGGCCAGCACCACCGTCGAAGCCTTAAGCAAGCTGCGCGCGCCCTTCCGGGACGGCGGCTCGGTCACGGCGGGCAATGCCTCCGGCGTGAATGACGGGGCCTGCGCCCTGCTGCTCGCCTCAGCCGAAGGGGTCAAAAAACATGGTTTGACCCCCAAAGCCCGGATAGTGGGCATGGCCACCGTTGGTTTGGCGCCGCGCATCATGGGGTTTGGCCCCGCGCCGGCCACAAAGAAAATTCTGGCCCAAACCGGACTTACTCTGGATCAGATGGATGTCATTGAGTTGAATGAAGCCTTTGCGTCACAAGGATTAGCCGTGATGCGGGATCTTGGCCTGCCTGATGATGCGGAACATGTGAATCCCAATGGCGGCGCGATCTCCCTTGGTCATCCGCTGGGCATGAGCGGCGCACGGCTGGTGACCACGGCCCTGTATGAATTGCACCGGCGCAAGGGCCGTTATGCGCTTTGCACCATGTGTATTGGCGTGGGACAAGGCATTGCCATGATCATAGAAAGAGTTTAATATCCTGCTTTAATATTTGGCTTAATATCTGGCTTAATATCTGGAAGCCGGAATATTGTTTTTATTGATGACAATCTTGCCAATGGGGGCAAGGGCCAGTCCGGCCAGCTTAACATGCTGAAAGGCAAAGGGAATGCCGATGATGGTCACAGCAAGAGCAACCGCCCATAAGATATGACCCAATGCCAGCCAGATACCGCCGAATAGAAACCAGATGATATTGCCGATTACGCCCAGCGGGCCGGTGCCAATATCTTCGCGTCCCGACAGGACTTCCCGGTTGACGGCTTCGCGGCCAAAGGGCAGAAGGCTCAAATGCGCCATATTCATCGCCGCGACAAACCACGGCAGACCCACAATGGTAATGGCCATAATGAAGGCCACAAGAACCCAGCCAACGGCCATGAAAAAACCGCCAAAAATCAGCCATAAAATATTCAATATTAACGACATAATATCATCCAGATTTTACGCAATTATCCAAACTGCCCTTGGGTATATATGGGCAGCATAACAGATGTTGCAAGGGATATGAAGGGATAGGCAGCCGGATTCAACCGGCCTCAATAATATTTTCCATAAAGSCGACAAGTTTTTCAAACTGTTTGGCGCGGGTGAATTTTTCGCGGTTCGGGTTATAGGATGTCGGCATTTTTCCCTGTTTTTTATTTTCCAGCATGGCTGATAAATAAGCCGCGACCTCATCCACATTATTACTGACCAGCCCGAAATCATTATCCCTGATAATATCTGCGGCCTCTCCTGTGGTGCTGCCAAGAGATAATATTGACTTTCCGGCCCCGATATATTCGAATAATTTTCCGGCAATCACCCCGTTTTCACTGGGGTCATCCCAGCGGAGCAACATGAGAATATCAACCTGCTGCTGGATTTCGAGCAATTGTTTCTGCGGGATATATGTCTTGCAGACCACAATTTCCTCTAGTTTATGCTGTTTAATCAGAGACTTTTGTTGATCATTCAAATTCCCTATACCAGAAGGCGTATACAGCAGGACATTGAAATTCTGCGCGGCATCCCCCAGCTTTCCCAGAGCCTCAAACACCACAGACGGGTCGCGTTTGTCGCCATATAGAAAGCCGGCATAAAGCAGAGTTATCTTTTTCTGATCATAGCTTTTCCGATTTTCAAGATTAAAATCATCGGGGTCAAACCCATTCATCACAAATTCAACCGGAATATCCCGTGATTTTGCCAGATGATCCGCCCAGGTCTGTGTCACGGTCACAAGGCCCGCGCAAGATTTCAAGGCGCGGTTTTCCAAAAAGTGATCAATATGGCGGTGAAGGCCACTTGTATTATAATAGGGATGGTCAGTCCATAAATCACGGTAATCATAGATAACCGGCACGTCAATCATGCGCCCTAATCTGCTGGCCACCAGCATGGGGGTGAAGGGCGGCAAGGTGGCAAAGATAATGTCGGGGCTCCAGTCCTGAAACATTTTCTTTCCCGCGCGAACCGCCGGACAGTACCAGCCCACAAGGTCATCCGGGATGTTCGTCAGCCGCCTGTAGAGAAGGCTTATTTTTGATTCTTTTCCGGGTGAATTGTCTGGCTGATCTGGCTCAGGCCTATTTTTTTCTGCCACTGAATTGGATTTTCTTTTACCAAAAACAGACTTCAGGCTGTCCTTGATCCTTGAAGGAAAATCATTGATATTTGAGGATGGGACATAATGAACTCTTTCCCGGGAAACTTCCGGCAATAATACAGGTTTAAATATGTCATTCCTGGGACATAAAACCCGAACATCATGCCCCTGATCCTCCAGATATTTTGCCAGCTTATTCACCCGGCTCGCCGATGCCGGACAATAGGGCGGAAAATAACCGGCGATGATTAATATTTTCACAGTGGGGGGCTTTCTGTTATCAAGCTACCAAGCCTGCCTTTAATATACTGAAAGTTTAGTTTCAACAARATATATATTAAAAAAATATTTCTTACTTWACCGATCATCAATTATGAACATTCATTTGGATATGGGCAAATAATATATTCATTTCAAAATTTTCATCTTTCATGGATGTAATTGTAAAATTTTGGAAATGTTTGCCAAGTAATTTTGCTAGCGTTTTATCGTTAAATTTTATCACATGTGATGGTTCATCTATTGGCCCAAGATAATTGTCCGGAACGAACAGAAAACATTGCCCATCTGACTTCAATACGCGTTTTATTTCGTTTAAAAACTTTCCTCGTTTAACAATATGTTCTAAAATTTGTGACGCGATTACGACATCAAAGCTATTATCCAAACATTCAATTTTCGGTAAATAAGATCTAAACATAGAAATACCCAATTTCTTCAAGCGTTCTATGCACAGGCCTGACAGCTCGGTTCCGTGAAGGTCTTCATAACCTTTATTCTTTAAAAACCTTAGAATCGACCCCGTTCCGCATGCAATATCTAAAACAGAGTCTGTTTTTTGGATTTTACCTTCCAACAACTGGTTTTTGGTTGGCCATATTCTTCCGGGATTATCCCATTCTTTCGAATATATTTCATCCCAATATTCATCGCTGTTTACCTTGACGCCTATATTGGAGACAAAATGATAGAATAGTGGCAAATGCTCTGAAACGAAGTTTTTTAGTCGCCAAGGAATCATCTGAAAACCCTCATATTAAATTTACGTTCATTAAATATTTGCATGAGATACTATTTACTTATCAACATTCAAGGGTCTGTGGACAATAAATTATCTTTTTATTAGTTTCGCTAAAATTTCTTTTTCGGCAGCATCCGGTTTCCCTAATAAAAACCATAAAAAGATTGTTACTGTTACATAAAAAATACCCCCAAATATTATTTTAAAGGCCAAAAAGAAAACATCACTTAATTCCCATACATTAGGTAAATTAATCAACATAATATACATAAAAATCCCCACGACAACAGGTCGCCAAATGACCTTAAATATCTGACTAAAGCCCACTTGGCATCTGCTAACAACCAGACGACTTACCACAAAAAACATGATAATCCCAATGAGCACTCTTGAATAAGCAAGACCCTCCAAACCCATCAAAGAATATGCAGGATATATGGTCACAATGGTTGCCGATGCCTGAACCCAATAGATATAAGCCGTATATTTTACATTTCCCGTGATCGTAAGCAAGCTGCCGGAAATGCCATATAATGACATACACATAGCAAAGAATACCAAGGCTTCGATGAGAGGCACCACCGGCAACCATTTATCGCCCCCGCCCAAAAACAGCGGGACTAATTCCTGGGCCACGGCCCCAAATCCGAGGGCAAGAGGCACCGCCACCAATGTCATCATGGAAAGTGCCTTTAAATATCCTGCGATAAGACGTTCATGATCATGTTTGATTTTTACCAGACCAGGCACTAATGCCCTAGAAAAAGGCTGTTGTATTTCGGTTACAGCCATAAAGGAAAGTTCAGCACCCCACTTGTAGTAGCCTATTTTTGTCGGCGTTGCCAATACGGCTAGAATAATCAAATCACCTTGGGTACTGATATATTCCGCAATATTTCGCACCAATATCCATTGGGAAAATCCCCAAATATCCTTTATTTCTGCAAAAGAAAACTTTGGSCKRAAATTAATGACCMWATARCTYGCSASRACMWKRATGGCRKYKCCMAASACMRTYCCCASAACCAAGGCCATATATGATCTGTAATAGAAGGCAAGTCCGATGGTTACAAATGTTGAGATAATTTTAGGGGCAACATTATATATAAAATCCTTGGAAAATTTCATGTCTTTTTGAAGTTTGACCGTGCCTATATTTTCAAAGCCCCGGATCAAAGTACCCGCCGCCAGAACTTGACAGATAAGTTCCAGTCTGATGTCGCCATAGGCTTGTGCAATTAAGGGGGCAAATGCGGCTAATAGTGCGGCGACAACCAGAGACTGTAAGAGCCGAATAGTCCAGGCCGTATGGAAATGATCATCTGTTGCCTTGTTGTTTTGAATAAGAGCCCAGTTAACGCCAAAATCAAATAACAGGGAAACCAGTCCGAATATAACAAGCACGATGGCGACAAGTCCAAAATCTTCCGGCATTAATAATCTGGCTAGAAATGCCGAACTGATAATGCCCAGCCCTCTGATGGACCAACGCATGGCCACATACCATTTGGTGCCCTTAAATACTTCACCAGATAATGAGGGTGTGTTTTTTGATGACATTAATTTATCTTTTATTTTTCCAACATTCCAACCTGCCCCAGCCCCTACCTGTCAGGCAAAGTTACCTTAAGGGGAAAAAATGTTAAAACCATTAATTAACTCAGAAACATTACCCCTGCAGTTTTTCTCTGTCAAAAGCCATAAAACCATTTAAAAATATATCTACGGCAAGGTCGGCGAATTCTTCTTCGTTAAGGGGGCCATCCTTTCGGAACCAAATATAGGTCCAGTTAATCATGCCCAGAAAAGCCATCGTGACCGGCTTCTGGTAATCTTTGGATGTATCCAGCGCCGGATTAAGTTCCAATATCAAACTGACTACGGCTGTGACCACCTGATCTTGCAATCCCATAATTTCGGCCCGCATATGATCCGGCAGACAGCCGCGATCATTCAGCAGGATCACATGCTTTGATCCGGCATCGACATATATTTTCATGAAATTACGGGCCAGAATACGAAGTTTTTCTTTTGGGCTGCCTTCATGGCCCAAGGCCGCCTCGGCCATGGTGACAAGTTCGGTCACATGCTGGCGCATAATATCATAAAGGATGGCTTCTTTTGACGGGTAATAATGATACAGCCACGATTTAGAGGCATTGCAGGCCGTTGCCAATTCTGAGATAGACGATCTGGCATAGCCTTTTTCGGCAAATAATTCTGCGGCTTTATTGAGGATATTTAACCGTCTCTCGCCATAATCCTCGGCTTGTTTTCTGGCCATATTACAGGGGTTCTTTTTTTATAGATTAATCATGCCGCCCATCTTATATATTAAAGACTGAAAGGTCAAAACATTGACCGGACATTCGGTTAAATCATATAAAAAATATCAGGGACAAAAAATGACCATAGGCGTTGGCGGATCACAAGAGGGCAGGGAACTCGAACGGCTTGGCGATATGACAGCCGGCATATCCCCCATTGGGATAAAAGAATATGCCGCCCGAATTAAAAGAGCGCAAAAAATAATGCAGGAAATGAATATCACCGCGCTTTACGTCAATGCGGGAACCAATATGACCTATTTCACCGGCACAAAATGGGGGCCAAGCGAGAGAATGGTCGGGGCGGTCATTCCGGCTAATGGTAAAATTGAGTATATCGCGCCCGCTTTTGAAATTGGCACATTGCGGCAATATATGGGCATCAAGGGCGATGTACATGGCTGGGAAGAACATGAAAACCCCTATGATCTTTTCCAGAAAATATTGCAGAATATTGCCGTAAAAGGAAATAGAATCGCTCTGGATGAATCATGCCCTTTTTTCATCAGCAATGGCATTGCCCTTGCCGCGCCGGACTTTGACTATATCAATGGGGTTTGCATCACTGCCCCCTGCCGCCAGATTAAATCCCYCAATGAACTGGCTCTCAWGCAGCGGGCCAAGGATATGACCCTCGAAGTTCATAAGGCGGCGGCAAAGATTCTGCGCGCAGGCATCACCGTAAAAGAGGTTGGTGATTTTATTCATCAGGCTCATATAAAGGTCGGCGCCCCCGCCGGATCCTATTTTGTCATTGTGCTTTTTGGGCCTGATACCGCCTATCCCCACGGCGTGAAAGACCCAAAGTCCTTAAGCGAAAATGATATGGTGCTTATTGACACCGGCTGCCAGCTCCATGGGTATATTTCCGATATTACCCGCACCTATGTATATGGCGAACCCAACAGCCGGCAACGGCAGATTTGGGATATTGAAAAACAAGCGCAGGCCGCCGCCTTTGATCAGGCGCAGGTTGGCACAAGATGCGGCGATGTGGATTTGGCCGCTCGCGCCTGCCTTGAAGAACATCAGCTCGGTCCGGATTACAGATTGCCCGGCCTGCCCCACCGTACGGGACATGGTATTGGCCTTGATATCCATGAATGGCCCTATTTGAATTCAGGAGATGATACGCTGCTCAAACCCGGCATGTGTTTTTCCAACGAACCCATGATCTGCATCCCCGGCGAATTTGGCATTCGCCTCGAAGATCATTTTTTCATGACCGAAGATGGCCCAAGATGGTTCACCGTCCCCAGCCACAGCATCAATGATCCTTTTGGATATGAGAAATAATAATTCTGGTGAATATGAAAAATAAAAATAATTCTGGAAAAAAGACTGGTTTATCTCTTGGCCGTCAGGCCGATTCTATCCGCATGATCTTTTAATTTAAGATCCCCGCCCACCAAAAGCACAAGACCATAGAACGGGCGATTGGCCCAGGCGACTTCAACGGCATATTCATTTAATTCCTGCACATCGAGCAAAAACTGATGTTTATACGGAATATCTTTATCCAGCTTCATCAAAACGCCAGCCGTGGAAACATTGGCCACCTTGCARGAATATTCAACATCATCAATAATGGCAAGCGCGTCCCATAATACATCAAGCCGATCATCAACRCGTTTCTGGCCCTCTTCAGCTTCTTTGAACATTCACTTTTCCTATGATTTCGCCCTATGATTACGGCTGACTAAAATACCTGATCAATATCCTTCGATACTGCACAAACTATATCCTAGGATAAACTTATTACCAAATTACAAATTTTTCACCTGAAAGATTTAAACTTTGTTTTTCACGCCTTCTGTTACCAGAAGAAGCACCTGCTGAACCAGCTCTTCATGGTTCAATTGTCCCTCATCGCGGTACCATGCGGATATCCCGTTCAGGGCATCAAATAATAAAATGGCAATGATCGTTGAATTACAGTCCCGAATGGAGCCATCATCCATGCCCTTGATGATGATTTCCCGCACCCGATGTTCAATGCCCCTGTGCATTTTCAGACTGGCATTACGGGCGGCCCTATCCTCGCGCTGGCCACGGTGGCGAATATGACAGCGGATGATATCATCGGTGATAATCTCAACATAACCCCTGATGAAATTCTCTAATTGAACAAAGCCATTTTCCGCGCATGCCGTCACCTGATCCAAAAGACCGTTGATTCGCACGCTGGCCACATCTTCGCATTTAATTAAGATATCTTCTTTGTTTTTGACATAATAATATAACGTCGGCTTGGTCACATTATGCAGCTGCGCAATATCATCAAGGGAGGTTTTATAATATCCCTTCTCCATAAACGCCGCCGCCGCATGACGTAATATGGCATCCAGCTTAAGCTGCCTTTTTTCTTCGCGTTTCAGGCCAGATTTTAAGCCAGGTTTTGTTAATTTAATTTTTTTGATCTTCTTTCCGATCTTGCTTATTTCATATCCTACGACTATATTGTTACCCATGAGTAACTTAAACTCAACATATTTCTAGGAGAAAATGAAAATGACCGTCAAAATATCCCAAAATGTCAAAATACCCCAAAATAAAGACCCGATTGTCATTGTCGGCATGTCGCGAACCCCCATGGCGGGCTTTCAGGGCGACTTTAACAGCCTTTCCGCCTCAGAATTGGGCGCGGTTGCTATCAAAGGGGCCTTGAATAATTCCGGACTTGAGGCGGCGGATATTGATGAAGCCTTTATGGGCTGCGTTTTGCCTGCGGGACAAGGGCAGGCACCGGCGCGCCAAGCCGCGCTAGGGGCCGGGCTGCCCAAAGAGGTGAGCTGCACCACGGTCAATAAAATGTGTGGCTCAGGCATGCAAGCGGCCATGATGGCCCATGATGCCATTCTGGCAGGCAGCGCAGATATCATGGTGGCCGGCGGCATGGAAAGCATGAGCAACGCGCCTTATCTGCTGCCTAAAATGCGCGGCGGCGCACGAATTGGCCATGGGCAAGTCATGGACAGTATGTTTCTTGACGGCCTTGAAGATGCCTATGACAAGGGAAAGCTTATGGGCACATTCGCCGAAAAAACCGCCCAATATTATAAGTTCACCCGCGAAGAACAGGATAATTACGCCATTACTTCCTTAAATCGGGCCAATGCCGCTATCCAGAAAGGCTATTTCAAAAATGAAATTTCGCCGGTGACCGTGACATCCAGAAAGGGTGAGACCACCTTTGATACGGATGAGCAGCCGGCCAAGGCCCGCATTGAAAAGATTCCCACATTGCGTCCGGCATTTGCCGTGGACGGCACGGTGACCGCCGCCAATTCAAGCTCAATTTCCGATGGGGCCGCTGCCTTGATTTTAATGCGCCAATCTACAGCGACAAGCCGCGGCATTAAGCCGCTCGCCAAGATTATCGGCCATAGCCGCCATGCGCAGGAGCCGGAATTCTTCTCCACCGCCCCCATCGGTGCCATGAGGAAACTCTATCAAAAAACCGGCTGGACAGAGGGTGATGTGGATCTCTATGAAATTAACGAGGCCTTTGCGGTTGTCACCATGGCGGCCATGCGGGATCTTGATCTTGATCATAAAAAGGTCAATATTCACGGCGGCGCCTGCGCCTTGGGTCACCCCATCGGGGCGTCTGGTGCCAGAATTCTGGTCACCCTGATTGCCGCCCTGAAAACCCATGGCAAGAAACGCGGCATGGCCACCTTATGTATCGGCGGCGGCGAGGCGACGGCCATGGCCATAGAGGTATTCTAAAATGATGTTAACCGAAGAACAGGAAATGMTSCGSGAYWYRGCSCGSGAATTCGCCAGAAAGGAACTGGCCCCCCATGCGGCAGAGTGGGATAAAACCGGCGRACTGCCTATGGAAGTCCTGCATCATATGGGCCGGCTTGGCCTGATGGGCATGACCGTCCCCGCACAATGGAACGGCAGCGAAACAGATTATATCTCCTATGCCCTCGCCCTCATGGAAATTGCCGGCGGAGACGGCGGCGTCAGCACGATCATGAGCGTCAATAATGCGCCGGTCTGCGCGGCGATCCTGCAAGAAGGCAGCGACGCGCAAAAAGAAAAATACCTGAAACCACTGGCAGAGGGGAAAATCATCGGCGCATTCTGCCTGACCGAACCTCAGGCCGGATCAGATGCCAGCATGCTGAAAACCCGCGCCAGGAAAATTGACGGTGGCTGGGTCATTAACGGCACCAAACAATTTATCACGTCAGGCAAAATTGGCGGGGCGGCAATCATCTTTGCCGTCACCGACCCTGATCTTGGCAAAAAAGGTATCTCTGCCTTTTTGGTGCCGACCGACCTGCCCGGCTATATGGTGGCAAGCGTTGAAGAAAAGCTCGGCCAGAAATCATCGGACACCTGCAGCTTGATTTTTGAAGATATGAAGGTCACTGATGACATGCTGCTCGGCGCGGAAAATCAAGGTTACCGCGTGGCATTGGCCAATCTGGAAACCGGGCGCATTGGCATTGCCGCCCAAAGTGTCGGCATGGCCAAATCCGCCCTTGATCACGCCATCTCTTACGCCAATGACCGCGTCTCTTTCGGCAAAAAAATCATCCAGCATCAGGCCGTCGGTTTCAGGCTCGCCGATATGGCCACCAGACTAGAAGCAGCAAGACTCATGGTGCTTAATGCCGCGGCCCTTAAGGATCAGGGCAAGCCCTGCTTGACCGAGGCCTGCATGGCAAAATTATTTGCCTCCGAAATGGCCGAAGAAGTTTGCTCGGCGGCCCTTCAGACTTTGGGCGGCTACGGCTACTTGAAAGATTTCCCGCTGGAGCGTATATACCGCGATGTCCGCGTCTGCCAAATTTACGAAGGCACCTCCGACATTCAGCGCATGATCATCAATCGCGCCATGACTGAAAGGTAAAAAAACGAAATGGGCCTTTAATTCTCACTATAATTATTCATATAATGGTATCTATAATGATAATTGAGTTAGAAACCATTCATGCCATCAGATATTTCTCTTTCGCCGGAAAAGATTTCAGCACAGCTTGATCATATTCTGGCGAGTGAAACATTCAAAAACAAGAACCGTATTCACCGGTTTTTACGCTATGTGGTGGAAGAATATCTTGAAGGGCGCAGTCACCTGATCAAGGGCTATAGCCTCGGGCTTGAAGTTTTTGACAAGGATGAGACTTTCGATCCGCAAAGTGATGCCATCGTCCGCGTCGAAGCCGGAAGGCTCAGAAGGCTTCTTGAACATTACTATATGGAAGAAGGTTTCGCCCGGGCCATCAGTATCTCTCTGCCCAAAGGAAGCTATGCGCCAAAAATTGAGCTGAGCGATCTTTCTTCGCCGCCGCCGAAAAAAGATCCCGTATTTTCCGCCGCCGCCGCGCCGCCCACCGGGCCTGCCATTGCCGTCCTGCCTTTTGAAAACCTCAGCGGCGCGCCATCACAGGATATTTTCTGCGATGGCATTACAGAGGAAATCATCAATCACCTATCGTTCAGCCCGTCATTATATGTGATATCGCGCCGCACCACATCCCAATATAAGGGCAAAGCCATTGACATCCGGCGGCTTGCCGAGGAATGGGAGGCCCATTATATTTTAGAAGGCAGCATTCGCACCGCCGGGGACAATTTGCGGGTATCCGCCCAATTGCTCAATGCCGCCACCGCCGCTGTGGTATGGTCAGAAAATTATGACCGCAAGCTGAATCCTGAAAATCTGATTGATGTTCAGGATGAAATAGCCGCCCATGTGGCCGCCACCATTGGCGATACATACGGCGCTGTCATGCGCCGCAGTGCCGTTGACATGAAACGCAGCAGCACAGAATATATGGAAGCGTACCGGAGCATGCTTCTGCTTCATGATTATCTGTTCGAATTATCACCAAAAACCCATTTAAAAGCCCGAAACAGTCTGGAAGAAGCCGTTAAAATTGATCCCAATTATCCGGATGCCTGGGCGGGGCTTGCTTTTCTCGCCCTTGATGAATATCGGTTCAGTTTTAATGTTCGCACCAAAGATCCGCTGGAGCTTGCGCGTAAATATGCCGAAAAAGCCATCGGGCTAAGCGCCAAATATTCCATCGCATGGTATGCCATGACCATCATCAATTTTCACAAGGGCCATATTGATAAATTCGAAGATAATATCCGCATGGGCTTGAGTATCGCGCCCAATAGTCCCGCCATTCTTGCCGACAGCGGGGTATATCTCTGCCTGCTTGGCAAATTGGACGAAGGCCTGTCACTGGTCAAAAAAGCCATGGATTTAAACCCGCAGCACCCCGGATGGTGCCGTTTTGCCCTCTGCCATGATCATTATATTCGCGGCGATTATCATAAGGCTATTGAACAGGTTCGTTTCATCGAAACGCCGGACTGGTTCTGGCCCCATGCATTGCAGGCGATCCTCTATGCCAAACTCGGGCATAAAAAGGAGGCGGAAATTTCAAGGGAAAATGTGCTCAGGCTATATCCGGGATTTCCCAAAAATGCGGAAAAAGAATGCCGCAAATGGTTTCGCCGCGAAGAGGATTTCATCAAATATCTTGATGGCTTGCGGGGCGCTGGGCTTGTGACTTAAGTCCCAATTTTATTTTACAGAAACATCCGACAGTAATTCATCAAGGAACAACGCCAATAACTCGTGGCGGCCCTTAACATTTGCTTTGCGGTAAACCGCGTTGCTTTGTGCCTTTACCGTACCTTCCTTTGCCTTTCGGGCAAGGGCTATCTCCGAGAAGCTCATGCCTTTAATTAAAAAAATAGCCACATCTTTTTCGGCGGGCGTAAGCTTCCATTCATCAAACAGCGCCCCAATCACCTCGGCAAATTCACCGGAGGCCACCCGCATCTGGTCATTTATTTTATGATGATGTTTGAAAAAAAGATTCAGCTCGCGAATATGAAAAATAAACGCCCCCAATGATAATATCACAACAAACAGCTCGAATATATTGTGAATATTCTCATTGGGGAAATCCCGGCCAAGGACAATGTCCCCAAAAACATCCAGCGCAAAGAATGCTGTACATACCGTGGATAATATCATTCCGATCCATAGAATAGTTAGTCTTTGGGACTTGTCATACCGTCCCTGACTGCGTAAAAATGAAAAGAAATTAGCCATGATAATCCAGATTATCCGAAGGAAATTTCTTTATGCCAGTAAACATGGCAGAAATCAAATTCACCTTTGATTTGACGCTTACCCAAATGATGCCCGCCACATGAAGAGCCACACTGAATAAAAGATAATTGGCGAAAAACTCATGAATTTCCTCGACCCATTCTTCCCCCCAAAAACGATCTGTGATGGCCATATACCCCGTTAAGCTAAGTAGCAACAAAGTTATGTATAAATTGAATATCATCACGGCCCCTAGTGGGTTATGGCCAATGAAGGAAGGCATTTTACCCATCTTCATATCATTCAGATATTGCTTTATTTTTGCAGGGCTGGGCATAAAATCTTTGAAACGGGCATGTTCAGATCCGACAAACCCCCAAATAAATCTTAAGGCTAAAAGACCAAGCAATATATAACCCAGAATTTCATGCACCGTCCCCTCATCAAAAAGAGTGAAGTTGATCAGGATGATCGTCACCATAGACCAGTGGAAAAGGCGTATGAACAGATCCCACACTTTAATTTCTTTCATTTCTTGTCTCCTCATTAAAATAGCCATACGCCAAATTTAAAATTTGCTTTAAAAAGAACAGAGGTTAAAGCATCTTATTTTTCTTCTGTTTTCACCACAGCGCCAGTGATCGGGTTTAAATATATTTCATATTTTTTACCGTCTTTCTTGACATAGGCTTCATAACAGCCGTCTTCCTTTTCAATTTTTTTAACCTTATAGCCCTGCGATGTGAGGGATTGCGTAATAACGTCTTTCGACATCCATTTGGATTTTTGGCCAGGTTTTTGGATAACAGCACATTTATTTCCGGATGCGACCGCGGGAATTGATAAAGCACTTACCATTATCAGCGCGGCTATAGTTTTTAATTTTACATTCATTTTAAGACCTCATATGTTGTTGTATAAATTGTGAAGTTGGTAAGCTTAAAATATATGTCTGACCTGAGAATTGCTATAAACCTGAGGCATAAACCAAACATATATACCTAAAGTTTATGGGCATTGCCTGACTCTATATCAGATGTTTATGCGATAATTTTACAAAGCCCTTATCACAGCTGCGCCATATAAGTGATTGGAAAGAATATATTATGGATCCGAAAGATTTCCGGAAAAATGCTCATAAATTTGTCGACTGGATGGCAGATTATATGGAAAATATTGAAAGCTATCCGGTAAAATCCAAAGTAGTCCCGGGAGAGATACTGGCACAGCTTCCCGAACATGCCCCCAATGATCCTGAAGGAATGGATGATATATTTCAGGATTTTCAGGATATTATCATGCCCGGCATGACCCATTGGCAACATCCGAGCTTTATGGCTTATTTTCCGGCCAACGCCAGCCCGCCGTCTATATTGGCCGAAATGTTGACCAGCACGCTGGCCGCCCAATGTATGAGCTGGCAGACCTCCCCCGCGGCGACAGAATTGGAAGAGCGGGTCATGGACTGGCTGAAAGATGCCATTGGCCTGCCGAAAGAATTTCACGGGGTCATCCATGATACGGCCTCCACCGCCATGATGTCTGCCTTTTTAATCGCGCGCGAAAAACTTAATGACTTTCAAACCAACCGTCGCGGCCTGAGCGAGGCCGGCCTTCATTGCTGCTATGCCTCTGCCGAAGTTCATAGTTCAACCGACAAAGGCATTCGCATGATCGGGCTTGGGTCTGATAATTTGCGGAAAATTCCCCTTGACGAAAATTTCTCCATGATTCCAGAGGCCCTGGAGAAAGCCATTCAGGCGGATTTGGACGCGGGACATAAACCAACCTGCGTCATTGCGACATTGGGCAGCACCAGCATTTCCGCCATTGATCCTTTGCAGGCCATTGGCAGGATTTGCAAAAAATTCGGAGTCTGGCTTCATGTGGATGCCGCCTGGGCCGGAAGCGCGCTGATTTTGCCGGAATTCAGGTGGATGATCACAGGTATCGAACATGTGGATAGTTTTGTTTTCAACCCCCATAAATGGCTGCTGACCCAATTTGACTGTTCGGCCTTTTATGTCAGGGACAAGGCCGCCCTGATACAGACTTTTGAAATTCTGCCGGAATATCTTAAAACCCGGGAAGGCGACCTCGTCAATAATTATCGGGATTGGGGCCCGCAGCTCGGACGGCGTTTTCGGGCCTTGAAGCTCTGGTTTGTCCTGCGCTCATACGGGATTTCAGGGTTGCAGGAACATATCAGGCGGCATATTGACATGACCCATCAGCTGGCAGAACGCATCACGCAAGAGCCTGATTTTGAACTGCTCGCGCCAAATCCGCTGGCGTTATTCTGTTTCCGTTACCATCCAGAGGGGCTTGACGAAAATCAACTTGATGCTTTAAATGAAAGAATATTTGAGGCCATAAATGATACGGGTGAAATTTATTTGACCCAGACGCGGATCAATGGAAAATACGCCATCCGTTTTGTCAGCGGCGCACCGGCAACCCGGCAGCGACATATGGACAAAGCGTGGCAAATCATCAAAAAAATCGCCATAATGACAAAATAACTTTTCTTTAGTGACATTATGCCGAATTATTGCCTTAAACAGTWGGCATATTAGGGGGAAATTTATGAAGCTCGAAAGTTGGACAGAATGATGAAAAAAGCACTCCTGATTACCGGACAGGAATCTGAAACCATCAGCACTTTGGCCCGAAACCTGATTCCCGCAGGCGGCCTCAGCATCTTTGCCCGCCAAATGAAACAGATGAAGGCCGTCGGCGTTGATGAAATGCATGTGGTCACCGACTGGTTCACCCAGGATTTTGAGAAAGWAATCCTCAGCTGTACCGCACGTCCCGAAAAAATTTTCATTCATACAACCAAAGACGCTCCCTTGCGCCTTCTTGAGCATAATAACGAAGGAAACAGCTGGCTCCTGATCGAAGAAGCCGTCCTGCTGGATGACAGAATCATTGCCCAGACCCTGCATCACCCTGCCTCAACGGTGATCAGCTTTATTGGACATAGTGAATTTCTATCCGCCCATACCGCGAATGGACTGCCGCTTCGTCTGGGTGAGGAGGACGGTTTTTTTGGCTCTGTTGCCAAGCTGTCAAGTCAGGCTTTATCCGCTAACGTGCGTAAGCTCAATACATTAGAAGGTCTGCCGAACGTCCTGAAGGCCATCGCGCGAACCGAAGGCTGCGCCGTCGCCAAAGTCACCGAAATTCCGCTTTATCTTAGCCGCCAACGCCGCGATGTTGATCTGGTCTGGTTTCCCGTCATGGGGCGCGAAGATGGCGATAAAGCCACTAATATTCTTCTTGAGTATAGCCAGAAAGGCCTGTTGGACTGGCCCGCAAGATTCATTCATCGGCCCATTGAGAATTTGATTGTCAAATATCTCTGTAAAATCCCCGTCAGCCCAAATCAAGTCACCCTGCTGAATGGATTTTTGGGCTTTTATGTTATGTTTCTTTTTGTCCATGGGCATATGTGGCCCGCGCTGATGGGGGCCTATTTTGTGGGCATATTAGCCGGCGTCGACGGCAAACTGGCCCAAGTTAAAATATTACGATCACGCCTTGGCAGCTATGAACATCTGCTGACCGGATTGATTGAATATGGCTGGTATGTCGCCATTGCCGCCGCCCTGTATGAGCCATTTGGCATGGCCCCTTATATCATAGCTTTGGCCCTTGTTTTATTTCAGATTGCCGACCGAATTCAGGCCGAATTCTTTCGCCGCATGACAAATATTTACCTTTTCAGCCTTGAGTCATTCGATCAGCGTTTTCAGTTGGTCGCGGGCGGGCGCAATTGTCATATGTGGGCGATTCTTCCTTTTGCCCTGTTCAATCAATGGTTTATGGCACTGGGTTTTATTTGTTTATACGCTGTAATAACTTTCTTTGTACATCAGGTAAGACTTGTGTATCATCTCAAAAATATCATGATTGAGACCAGTGAAAAATTTGCTGAAAATTTCAATAAAACAAAAAGCCTATAGAAAAAAACTATGACTGATTCAGTGAAACGCACCAATGAAATTGAAGAATTCACCAATCTTTATATCATTCATCCCATAAGCGGCTGGCTCGTGCCAAAATTTGCCGCCCATAAGATCACCCCCAATATGGTCTCCCTCTGCGGAATGTTTTTTGGCATATTTGCGGGCTTCGCTTATTTCCACTATCAAAACCCCTATATGGCGGCGGCGGGATTTTTTGGTATGTTTATGTGGCATGTTATGGACGGCGCAGATGGTCAGCTTGCCCGATTGACCAAAAGCTATTCTGAAATTGGCAAAATCCTTGATGGGGTCTGTGATTATGTGACATTTATCAGTGTCTATGTGGGGCTTGGCCTTATCCTGTCCGCTCAAACCAGTTCTGAAGTCTGGTATATTATTTTACTGGCCGGGGCGCTTCATGCGATACAATCCGGCGCTTATGAATTACAGCGCGGTGAATATGATTGCTGGGGACATGGCAAAAGTTCGAGCGGCCTGCCAGAAATTAAACAAATGATCGCTGATCTTGAGGGGAAATCTCCTCTCGCTTTTTTGATGAGTCAATTTCACATTGGCTATGTGATGATGCAGCGCCGAACATCCGGTATTGGGTCAAAATTCCGCACAATGTTGAAAGATACATTGGCAGGACATCCCGAAAAAGAAAATGATATCAGGGCATTATATCGGGATATTTTTGCCCCAGGCGTGCGGACCTGGTCCATCATGTCTGCCAATTATCGCACCATTGCCATCTTCATCGCCTGCATTATCGGGCAACCCATATATTACTTCTGGTTCGAGATTGCCATACTGACCCCCATATTGATTTTATTGGTACAAAAACAACGGCTCTTAAACCAGCTCTTCACTTCACGGCTAAAAGAAATTATTTAAATTATGACAATGGCAAAATCATGATCGATAAAGGCRCGTTAACCCCAGATCAGCAGAATGAGATACTAACATCATTCCGGGACAGCATTGATAATATTGATGCGGCCCTTATTCATATGTTGGCAGAACGCTTTAAGGTCACCAAGAATGTCGGCGAATTTAAAGCAAAATATGGCCTTGCCCCCGCAGATAAAGACCGGGAAAAAAGACAGATTGATCGCCTGCGTTCGCTATCTGAGACTGCCAAACTGGACCCCGACTTTTCAGAAAAATTCCTCCATTTCATCATCACAGAAGTCATCCGCCATCACGAAAAATTCCGCGAGGGCAGCAATGAATAATCCATCAGAATAATCTTGAGAGTTTTTTAGATCGGGTCTTWCTTCATCTGATTTTTCAAAATGCCGACCTCTGCTTTCAGCTCTTCTATGACCGTTATTAAACTCTTCATATCTTTTTGCTGGTCAAGCAGGCTCACCTCATTGCGTTTCATGCGTTCTTCTTCCATGACGCTGACGATAATACCGATCACCATATTTAAAAAGACAAAGGTGGTCAGGAAGATAAACGAGAGATAAAAAATCCAGCTAAAGGGCATAACCTCCATTGTTTCATAGAGAATATCCGTCCAGTCCTCCAGCGTCATAATGCGGAATAATGTCAACATACATAAGGAGATATTCCCCCATAATTCCGGATTAATATCCCGAAACAGGAAATTTCCCATGGCACCATAAATATAGAAAATGATGAACATCAGCAGAATAACATAGCCAAACTGCGGCATGGCCTTAAAAAGCGAGCCGATTAAGATACGCAATTCCGGTACCACACTGATCAGCCGCAGCACGCGAAACACCCGAATTAACCGGCCAACAATGGCGACCTGTGAATATTCAAGCGGCATCAGGCTCACCAGAACGATGGTTAAATCGAAAATATTCCAACCTGACTTGAAAAACTGCCCCTTTTTTTTCTCCGCCAGAAATCTGAATGATATCTCGATCAGAAAAAATATTGAGATACCATAATCAAAGATTCCCATCACATCCCTGAAATCAGGTGACAGCTCAAATGTCTCTGCCCCAATGCCAAGCGCGGAAATAACAATCACGATAATGATAAATATTTCAAATGCTGTTGTGTGAACCAGCTTTGAGATTCTGGTTTGCATCACTTCATACATAAATAACCTCTTCAAATACATGCCCGCCGCCCTAAAATACGGGATACGGCAGGCAGGCCTCTTTTCAATCGCTCTTATTTATAGGAACTGGCCCCAAAACAACAGCAAAAACGCCGCAGTTCAAGGCTGATTTTCAGATTTTCAAGGCGTATCAACCGCCCATTCGCGCYACMAGATCTTCATAGCTCACGCCCCAGCCTTTGAARGGRSYTATGGACAGGTTGGCATTATAGAATTTTTGGAAWCCGGTGACTTCGGGGCCAATCCAATTTGGCACAGTGACTTCTTCCTGCTCCGATGATAGTTCCACCTCCGCAACAATAAGCCCTTTGCTCGTGCCTTCAAAAATATCCACTTCCCATATATGATCGCCTATAGGATAAATTTCACGGGTTTTTTCGATGGGTTTTTCGGCGCAGGCCGCAAAAAGCACCTTGGCTTCATCGGCATTAATATTTGTTTCGATTTCGTAACGACCGATGCCTTGGGCCGGCGTTTTAACGGACAGGATATAGCGGTCATCCTGCTGGCGGATACGCACCATATTACCGCCTTCGCGGGCGATATAACCCTGCCGTATCCTATGGGTACGCTCAGGCTTGGCCTCGGGGCGTGACAGGATAAGAAACTTGCGCTCTATTTCCACATTCACTTTTTCACCCTTGCCCAATAATCCCCTGATCATCGAAATTCCTCCAGCGCAGAAAATAGCTTTTCCACATCATTCTGGTCATTATAAACATGAGGGGCGACCCGAATACTGTCTCCTCTGACACTGACGAAAATATTTCGTTGCGATAGCGTAACGGTAAGCCTCTCCGGTATCGCATTCTGAAAACCAAGGCCGATCAGATGGGGCGAACGATGGGCTTTTTCTGCTGTTCTGAAGCCCATGGCCTGCGCCCGATCGGCGATCATATCTGTCAGGCCGGTCAGATATTTGGCAATATTATCCGCCCCCCATTCATTAAGCCGGGCCAAACCATGGACGGCGATAGGGGTCAGCATGAAATTACTGCGCTCCCCGACGCTAAACCGTCCGGCGCCGCTTTCATACTCCCCTTGATAATCCACCAGCCGCGCGAAATCTTCGGACCCTTTACGGGCGATCCAGTTTTCTTCGATCGGCACCCCTCCCTGATGACGCGGGGCCACATAGAYAAARCCMWRMSWATACGGCCCAAGCAGCCATTTATAGCTGGCTGATATCATAAAGTCCGGATCCACATCCTTCACTGAAAAAGGCATCACGCCCAATGACTGGGTCAGGTCAAGCACCAGCGCCGCCCCATTGCGCCGCGCCGTCTGCCCAACCTTGACCAGATCAACCCGGCTGCCGTCCGTCCAATGGGCATGGGGGCAGGCAATAATGGCCGTATCCTGATCTATGGCCGCACATAGGGGCGTTGTCCAGTCACCGTCTTGTGGCCGTGGAACCGTCACTATATGCGCCTGATGAATCTTGGCCATTTCCTGCCAAGGGTAGACATTGGACGGGAATTGATCCGCCAGCAGAATGATTTTCTGGCCCTTTAAAATATTCAAATTTTTAACCGCAATGGCCATGCCGTAAGATACCGACGGAATAAGCGCAATATCCTCCGGCCCGGCCCCGATCATGTCAGCCATCAGGGCAGTGGCTTTTTGGGGGGGATCAAAGAAATTCGACAATTCCATGGCCCAGGGCTGTAATTTCCCGGCCACGGCCTGCTGCCCAAGGACGGCGGCCTCTTTCAATATGGGCGACATATAGGCCGCATTCAGATAGGTCACATCTGATGGAATATCAAAAAGATGTTTTTGGCAGGTGAAATCAGTCATATATATTGCCTCACTATTACGCTCTCATGAGGTTAAAGTTAGCCCYCAATAGCCTTAAAGCCAAACTTTTTTCCCTTTTATGGTTTTTTTTGCTAAGCTCGCCGGTAACTTATCAGAAGGAGCTGGCAAATGAGCGTTATTTTCCCTATGGGCCTATTGGCTATTTTTACCTTACKTTATTCATCCATAATGATTACAAGCCGCAGGAAAGCCATAAATTCCGGCGATATTAAACCCAGCTATTTCAAGGAATATAATAACGATACTCCGCCAAGCTATATGCAAAAAGCAACGCGGCACTGGGCCAACCTGTATGAAGTTCCCGTCTTATTCTATGCGGTCTGTGCCGCCATCCTGGCCTTGGGCCTTGATGATGTTATTTTTATCTATCTGGCCTATAGCTTTCTGGGTTTTCGGTTCCTGCAGGCCTTCATCCATACCACCTACAATAATATCTATCACCGCTTGTTGATCTTTTCCTGCGGTCTGGCCATCGTCCTTGCCATGTGGATCAGGCTGTTACTGATCGCATAATCACCTTATAAATTCTTCTCAAGAAATTTTTCGACTTCCGAGAAGAATTTTATGCGATTTTTTTCATTGCTTAAATAGTGATCCCCGTCCTTTAGAGTGACAAATTTGATATCTTTGCTCTTTTTCTTCATTTTCCGGGCAAAATTCTTGCCATGCTTATAGGGAACCGCTCTGTCTTCTGTGCCGTGAATAAGCAAAATGGGCAGATCAAATTTCTCCGTATGATTAATCGGGGAAATTTCGCGGGCGCTTAAATCATCATTGCGCACGTAAAACTGATGCCGCCGATAATCAAGAAAATTCTTCCCATCGACCAGCATTCTCAAAACATCGGTCACCGGCGCAAAGGCAATGGAACATTTATACAGGCTTTGGTCTTTCACCACAGCTTGCAAAGCGGCATAACCGCCGTAACTGCCGCCCATGATACATATGCGGGATGGGTCGGCGTAACCCTGCTGGATGACCCATTTTGTACCATCATTAATATCTTCCAGCATTTTACGGCCCCATTCATGATAACCTTTACGTTCAAATGCCGTGCCATAGCCCTCGGAACCGCGATAGTTCATTTGAAGCACCCCATAGCCCCGCGTGGTCAAAAATTGCACCCAACTGTTATAGCCATAATAATCCCGGGCAAAAGGCCCGCCGTGCGGCATAATGACCATGGGCAGATTTTTGGCGGTTTCACTGTCCATGCCTTTCGGAAAGGAAATATAGGCCGGGATCGTCAGCCCGTCGCGGGCTTTATATTGCGTGATTTCCATGTCCGATAGTTTTTCCGTATCCACGGATATATGACTATCGGCAAACTTATAAAGATCCTTGGTCAAAATATTAAGGTAATATAGATGACCCGGCAAATCCGGCCCTGAAACTTTCAGAATGAATTTCCGCTCATCTTCACTTTTTGTCAAAAATGTCACTTGATGATCCGGGAAATTTTTTCCCAACATCCGTTGCAGAGATTGATAAAATTCATTTTTATAGACGGTGACCGGAAATTCATCCCAATATGTGTAGCCCGTGATCTCGCCCTTTTTATTGAGGATCAGATTTGAGATATCCACCTTTTCATTCTCGGCAACCAAATCAAGAAATTTTTCTGTTTCGGTATCATAACGGTAAAAGGCATTCCGGCCCTCTTCATTGAGTTTAGAGACATATATAATATGGGGAATATCACTAAATCCCGCCATTTCAAAAGGCACATCATCCTTGATGACATCATATCTGATAAGCGTGCGCCATTGGTCATCGGCACTATTGCGGAATATCACGCGGTTTTTATTTTTAAATATCCCCAGACCATATCTGACTATTCCCTTACCATCGGCTTTCCAACTGCGCACCATAGCGCGGGACTTTACTTGGCGCTTCATTTTACCGCTATAGATATTCACCTTAAAAACATCAGGATGATTTGTAACCGTTTTATCAACGGCTATCAAAATATGGTCCGGGTCATCCGGCAATAAACTAACAACCCTATGAAATTGTGACCCCATGTTCCGTTTCAGCAGCAGCTTCTGATCAGTTTTATCCCAATTCATCGCAATCATGCGGGTGACGCGAAACCGGGTAAAGCCTTCCACTTGGTCAAGGCCAAGATGAATAATAAGCCGCGTATTATTCACCCAGCTAAAGCCATCAATATCCAGATTATTAAAACGCAAAAGGAAAAGCGTTTGGCCATCAGAGGCCTCAAAACTTTGCGTCACCAAAACCAACTGGCCTTGAAAATTCTGCAAGGAGGCAAATCTCTTACCATCCGGAGACATCTTGGCCTGACCAAAACTCGGCAGCTGACCAAAGGCCTCGGCAGAGATGGACGGCTTAGCTTGTGCGAGCGCGGGTGAGAACCCGATCGAAAAAAGATATAATATGAAAAAAAAGCCGCGAAACATAATACCCCCAATAAATTAATTAGGGGCAGTTTATATTTTTAAATGACAAGATGTCAAAGAAAATGAATCAACTATAAACAGGCCTTAAGCCATCTGTTCACAACCAACGCAGGCTTTTGGAAAAATGATGACACTAGCTGACGAAGGTATGTCCAGCGCATCATTCTGATTTTCCAGATAAAACAGATCATAGGTCAGCCGTAACATCCGCGCCACGCGCGCGTCTTTAATGCGGTAAAAAATCTGCTGGCTTTCCCGGCGTGTTGCCACGATACCTTCGGCGCGCATACGGCCAAGATGCTGTGACAATGCGGATTGGGAAATATCCAGATCCTTTTCCAAATCACCCACGCACATTTCCTTACCAAGAAGGCGACTTAGAATGATCAGTCTGTTTGAATTTGCCAATGTTTTTAAAAAATCTGCTGCCTCAATAGAGTTGATCTGAAGATGATTCAGATCACTCATTTCTACGATATTACGCATTTAAGTCACCTTTTTATATTCTGCCCAATAATGGTTTATTTTTTAAACCATATTTTTTTTATTGATTCTTATATGGTAATTTTACGATTTCGTGAACAAAAAAATCCGCCTTAACCTATTTCCTGCCATAAAGCGCAACAGGAGATTATTTCTCCGCATAATAACATGTTGATTTTACAGCCTTTTTCCAAGAATCCTTTTGTTGGGCCATTGCGTTTTTATTCACATTGGGCCTTGTGACGCGATAATATGATGATATCGTTGACACATCATTAACATTTCCTAATGTTTCTGCGGTATTTTCAGTGATATCTCCAGTGATATTTCCGGCGAGCATCGCAATGCCAAAGGCCGTTGTTTCAGACATTTGAGGCCTGATAACTTCCACCTGCATGATATTTGCCAGAAATTGACGCAGCCAGTCATTTTGCATCATACCCCCATCTACTTTCATACTCTTGCAGGTTAAATGCGCATCCTGCTGCATGGCGTCAAGCAGGTCGGCCGTTTGAAATCCCACGGATTCCAATGTCGCCCGCGCAATTTCAGCGGCGCCCGTGGCGCGGGTTAACCCAAAAATCGCCCCGCGTGCATCCGGATTCCAATGAGGCGCCCCAAGGCCCGTAAAGGCCGGCACCAGATAAACGCCGCCGCTATCATCAATAGAACGGGCCAGTGCCTCCGTCTCATGAGCGGTTTCAATAATCTTAAGGCCATCCCGCAGCCATTGAACCGCAGAGCCGGCGCAAAAGAAACTGCCTTCAAGGGCATAGGCGACCCTGCCTTTAATCTGATAGGCCACCGTGGTCAGAAGCCTGTTTTGAGATCGAACAATCTTATCACCAGTATTCATCATGATAAAACCGCCGGTGCCATAGGTGCCTTTAATCTGCCCCGCGTCAAAACAGCGATGTCCCATCAAAGCCGCCTGTTGATCACCCGCTACGGCGGTAATGGGAATCGCATGACCAAACAGGCTTTCCTCCGTATGGCCAAAATGATGGTCACAGGCTTTCACATCCGGCAGAAGTTCTGCCGGCACATCAAATAATGCCAGCAGTTCCGCATCCCACGACAAATCCCGAATATTAAACAGCATGGTTCGCRAGGCATTTGTCACATCGGTATAATGGACAGCGCCCTGTGTTAAATGCCACAGAATAAAGCTGTCGATTGTGCCAAAGGCCAATTCACCCTTTTGCGCTCTCTTTCGGGCACCCGCGACATTATCCAATATCCATTTGATTTTTGTGGCGGAAAAATACGGATCCAGCAACAGGCCGGTTTTTTCCGAAACTCTGCCCTCATGGCCATCCTCCTGCATTTTCCGGCATAAGTCCGCCGTCCGGCGATCCTGCCAGACAATCGCGGGATAAATCGGCTCTCCCGTGTTGCGGTCCCAGATTAAAGTGGTTTCGCGCTGATTGGTAATGCCGATAGCCGCAGGAATGGCCCCGTCCGGCATTTGATCCAAGGCCTGCCTGACCACATCCATGACGGACTGAATTATCTCCATACCATCATGCTCGACCCAGCCATCATGTGGGAAATATTGGGTAAATTCTTTCTGACAGGAAACCTGCAATTGCCCCTGTTCATCGAAAATCATGGCGCGGCTGCTGGTGGTGCCCTGATCAATGGCCATCAAATAATGCGTCATGTGCAACTCCCTATTGTGAAATTTCCTATTGGGCGTAATATACAATAATATACAATGACTATTCAAAATTTCATGCATCAAATATGGGCATTGATAAATGGCTGATTATGACCTGTTGATCATTGGCGGCGGTATTAACGGGACGGGCATTGCGCGTGACGCCGCAGGGCGGGGCCTGAAAGTCCTGTTGGTGGAAATGTCCGATCTGGCGTCAGCCACATCATCCAAAAGCACCAAGCTCATTCACGGCGGCTTGCGCTATCTTGAATATTTCGAATTTCTGCTTGTCCGAAAAGCCCTGAATGAGCGGGAGATATTATTGCGGGCCGCCCCCCATATCATTCATCCCTTAAAATTCATCCTGCCCCATGAAAAACACCTGCGGCCCAAATGGATGATCCGCATCGGGTTATTTTTATATGACCATCTGGGCATCCGCACCAGCCTCGGAAAATCACGGCAGATCAGGATTCAGGCGGACAGCAGCCCCCTGCATCCCCGCTTTACCGATGGCTTCACCTATTATGACTGCTGGGTTGATGATGCGCGGCTGGTGATCCTGAACGCGCGGGATGCCAAAGATCTGGGCGCGGAAATTTTAACCCGGACGCGCTTTGTCTCGGCCCGGAACAGGGGCGATCACTGGCAGGCTGAAATTACTTCTGAAAAGAACGGAAATCAGACCATCACGGCGGCGGCGATTGTCAATGCGGCGGGGCCATGGGTGTCTGATATCATCAATGACGGCCTGTCACTGCCGGCCCATAATCGCCTCAGGCTGGTTAAAGGCAGCCATATCATTGTGCCCAGATTATTCGCCGGTGATGAGGCTTATATCCTGCAAAATGAGGATGGCCGGATTATTTTCGCTATTCCTTATCAGACGGATTATACGCTTATCGGCACCACGGACGTGCCTTATGATGGTGACCCGGCAGAGGTCGCCATATCCGCGGATGAAGTCGACTATTTATGCCGCCATATCAATGAATATTTCAGGCCAAGCTTGCCCCACGGCAATCCTCTGTCGGCGGGCGATGTGGTCTGGCATTACGCCGGTGTCAGGCCGCTTTATGACGATACAACCAAAGAGGCCAGCGCCGTCACGCGGGATTTTGTTCTGGCCCTGCGCCAAGATATGCGACAGGATAGCAAAAACGGCGGCAAAGGCGCGCCGCTCCTGTCCATCTTTGGCGGAAAAATAACCACTTACCGGTATTTGGCTGAAAAATCCTTGGAAAAACTGGCAGAATTCTTCCCTGAAATGGCGGGGCCATGGACGGCGGGTGCCCCTTTGCCCGGCGGCAATATTCCCGGACAAAATATGGAAAAATTTATTCGGAACAAACAGGAAAAATACCCCTGGCTGGACAAAGACCTCTGCGCCAGATACGCCCATCATTATGGCCAGCGTATGGACGATATGCTGGACAAGGAAAGTTTGAACGCGGTTCTTATCGGCCCCGGGCTTTATGATTTTGAGGCAGATTTTCTGATCACCCGGGAATGGGCCATAACCGCTGAAGACATCCTGTGGCGCAGAACAAAACTCGGCCTTGACTGGTCAGATCAAGATGTTCAAAATCTTGAAAAATGGTTAAAAGATCACATATGAATGGCACTGCCCCAAAATCACATATGGATGGCTCTGCCATCAGTCGCCATCGCCGCCTCGCGTACCGCTTCGGTTTCGGTGGGGTGGGCATGGCAGGTATAGGCAATATCTTCTGCCGTMAKRCCYTTTTCCACMGCCAGCGTTAATTCGGCRATCATATTGCCCGCATCGGCCCCRATGATATGRGCRCCCAGAATCTTGTCMSTKACRGCRCAGCTSAGRATTTTAACRAAGCCRTCGGTCTGGCGRTTGGCYTTKGCSCGGCTRTTGGCGGTRAARGGRAATTTNSCSGMSYWMWWRGCCKKKSCCGSCKYCTTTNAARGCTTCYTCKGTYTTGCCSACRCTGGCCACYTCGGGCATGGTATAGATCACGCCCGGAATAGCATCATAATTCACATGACCTGCAAAGCCCGCGATAATTTCAGCCACCGCCGCTCCTTCGTCTTCGGCTTTATGGGCCAGCATCGCGCCGCGCACCACATCACCGATGGCATAGATGCCTTTGACATTGGTCTGGAAATGATCGTCAATTTCCACTTGGCCCCGATCGGTCATTTTAACGCCGGCTTCTTTTAAACCAAGCCCTTGGGTATAGGGTTTGCGGCCCACAGCCACCAGAACCGCGTCACATTTAATCTGCTCTGCATCGCCGCCAGCGGCAGGCTCGACGGCCACGCTCAGGGAAGTTTTGGTCTTTTTAACGCCGGTCACTTTGGATTTCAGTTTAAAGGTAAAGCCTTGTTTCTTCAGAATTCTGGCAAAAGTCTTGCTGACCTCGCCGTCCATTTCCGGGGTTATCCGGTCCATGAATTCAATGACCGTCACCTCTGACCCAAGACGTTGCCAGACAGAACCCAGTTCAAGTCCGATAACCCCGCCGCCAATGACCACCAGATGTTTTGGTGTTTTTTTCAGGCTAAGGGCGCCCGTTGAGGACAGAATTCGTTTTTCATCAATGTCTATGCCGGGCAAATCCGCCACTTCGGAGCCGGTGGCAATGATAATATTTTTCGCCGCGAGCAGCCGCTCTCCGCCGCCGCTTAAAGCGACTTTGACCGAGCCTTGKGCCGCGATGGTGCCGCGTCCTTCAATATAATCAACTTTGTTTTTCTTGAGCAAATAAGCGACGCCGTCGGTAAGGCTCTTAACCGTTTCCTCTTTTGAGGCCATAAGTTCGGCAATATCAATGGTGACTTTACCGGTTTTAATACCAAACTGGCCCATGCCATGATTGGCTTCATCAAATAATTCAGACGCATGGWGCAAAGCCTTGGACGGGATACAGCCCACATTCAGGCAAGTGCCGCCAAGGGTGCCGCGCATTTCTACGCAGGCCACCGTCAAGCCCAATTGAGCCGCCCTGATTGCCGCAACATATCCGCCCGGCCCGCCGCCAATGATGACCACATCAAAATTATCAGACATTCTTTAGTTCCTTAATTAAATACGAGACAATTATAAATCCAAAACAAGGCGTTGGGGGTCTTCCAGACATTCCTTCACCCGCACGAGGAAGGTCACGGCCCCTTTGCCGTCCACCACCCGGTGATCATAGCTGAGCGCCAGATACATCATGGGCTTGATCACCATCTGACCGTTTTCAACCATGACCCGTTCCTTGATGGCATGCATACCCAGAATACCAGACTGGGGCGCATTCAAAATCGGTGAAGAGAGGAGAGAGCCAAAAATACCGCCATTTGAAATGGTGAAAGTACCGCCCTGCATTTCATCCATGCCCAGCTTGCCGTCGCGGGCCCGGCCCCCAAGGCGGACAATTTCCTTTTCCACATCGGAAAAACTGCGGTTCTGACAATCACGGACAACCGGCACCACAAGGCCCGCAGGCGTGCTGGCCGCAATCCCGATATGGTAATAATTTTTATAGACAATGGCATCATCGCGCACTTCCGCATTGACCTCGGGAATTTCTTTCAAGGCCTGAACGCAAGCTTTCACAAAGAAAGACATGAAGCCTAATTTTGAGCCATGTTTCTTTTCAAACATTTCCTTATATTGATTGCGCAGGGCAATGACCGCCGACATATCCACCTCGTTATAAGTGGTCAGCATGGCCGCCGTATTCTGGGCATCTTTCAAACGTCTGGCAATCGTTCTGCGCAGCCGCGTCATGGGGACAATTTCTTCTGTTGGCATTTCTTCTTGAGGGGCCGGGGCCACAGGAACCGGCAGAGACGACGGGCCATGATCCAGAAAATTGAGCACATCGGCCTTGGTCACCACACCATCCGGGCCGGTGCCAGTAATCTTACTCAGATCCACGGCTTTATCCGCAGCAATTTTCGCCGCAGAGGCCCGAACGCCGCCGCCGGCGGACGCCGCCTTGGGCTTCTCATCGGATACTTTGGGGGCCGGACTGGCGTCAGGCTGTTTTTCTGTTGTTGCTGTGGGGGCCGTTTTACCATGAGCCGTGTCATCTATGATGGCCAGTAGCGCACCAACTTCAACCGTATCGCCTTCTTGCGCGGCGATTTGCGTTAAGGCACCGCTTGTTGTCGCATTAACTTCCAAGGCAACCTTATCGGTTTCCAGTTCGCATATGGGTTCATCAACCGCAACCGCATCCCCGACAGATTTGAACCATTTGCCAACGGTTGCTTCTACGACTGATTCGCCCAATACCGGGACATGGATTTCGATGGCCATAAGCCCTACTCCTTTTAAAGTCTATATTTTTAACTCGGGTCAATATGCCCGGTCATTTTACTGTCAAGGCCTGATTCACAAGGTCTTTTTGTTGTTGAATATGGCGGCTCATTTGACCAGTGGCCGGAGACGCCGCGGGATTGCGGCCCGCATATTTCGCCCGCGCCGGCGTTATGTCACATGCGTTCAAACTTTCTTCGAGCAGAGGTTCAATATATGACCATGAGCCCATATTCTTCGGTTCTTCCTGACACCAGACCACGGTTTCCACATTTTTAAAGCGCGATAATTCCTTGATAATCGCTTCCTGAGGATAGGGGTATAATTGCTCCACCCGCATTAAATAGATATCCGACATCTCCCGCTTGTCGCGTTCTTCGAGCAGATCAAAATAAACTTTGCCGGAACAGAAAATAACCCGTTTGATATCCTTGTCCTTTTTAAGCTTGATGCTTAGGTCAGGATCACTTTCTGCCGTATCCCATAAAAGACGATGGAATTCCGTATTCTCACCCATGTGCGACAATTCGGACACAGACATTTTATGACGCAGCAATGATTTTGGCGTCATGAGAATCAGTGGCTTACGGAATTTCCGTTTCATTTGGCGGCGCAAAATATGGAAATAATTGGCCGGGGTCGTACAATTGGCCACCTGCATATTATCTTCGGCGCATAATTGAAGATAACGTTCCAGCCTTGCACTTGAATGTTCCGGTCCCTGTCCTTCATAGCCATGGGGCAATAGAATGACCAAGCCGCTCATGCGCAGCCATTTTGCCTCGCCTGAGGAAATAAACTGGTCAAAAATCATTTGCGCGCCATTGGCAAAATCACCGAATTGCGCTTCCCATAAAACAAGGGCGTCCGGCTCGGCCATGGTATAACCATATTCAAAACCCAAAACGCCAACCTCTGACAAGGCACTGTCAATGACCTCAAAAGTCGCATGGGGGTCGCTGCCGTCCGATACATGACGCAGCGGTGTGTAGCGATCTTCGGTTTCCTGATCAATGAAAACAGAATGACGGTGCGAGAATGTGCCGCGCTGACTATCCTGCCCCGAAAGGCGAACCCGGTGGCCTTCGCGGATCAAACTGCCAAAGGCCAGAGCCTCGGCCGTTGCCCAGTCGATATTGCTACCTGTATCAAACATGGCCGCCTTGGCATTTAAAATGCGCTGCAGGGTTCGGTGAACATTAAAGCCATCCGGCACGGCACATAGCGTGCGGCCGATTTGCTGCAATTCGTCCGTATGTACGCCCGTGCCGGCAGAACGTCTCACATCATCGCAATCTCTTTCATAGCCGGACCAGCGACCGGCGAACCAGTCTGCCTTGCCCACTTTATATGAATCAGCGGCCTTCATTTCCACATCAAGATAATTATAGACATCCTTAACCATCTGATCTGACTGTTCCTGAGTAATCAGGCCTTCCCGGATCAGACGCTGCGCATAAAGATGACGGGTCGTTTTATGGTTTTTGATGCGCTTATACATTAAAGGCTGGGTGAAGGATGGCTCATCCCCTTCATTATGACCAAAGCGGCGATAACAGAACATATCCACCACCACATCGGACTTGAATCTTTGACGAAATTCCGTGGCGAGCTTCATCACATAGACCACAGCTTCGGGGTCATCTCCGTTCACATGGAACACAGGCGCCTGAACCGCCTTTGCCATATCCGATGGATAGGGGGACGAGCGGGAATAATGGGGCGCCGTGGTGAAGCCAATCTGGTTATTCACAATCACATGAATGGTGCCGCCGGTCTGATAGCCTTTCAGCTCGCTAAAGGCGAAACATTCCGCCACAAGACCCTGACCTGAAAAAGCCGCGTCACCATGCAGCAGCAAGGTCAACACGCTATTGCCCGTGGTGTCATGCCGGTGGGTTAATTTCGCGCGGGTTTTACCCAAAGCCACCGGATTGACCGCCTCCAGATGGGACGGGTTGGGCGTCAGGGATAAATGGACATCATTACCGTCAAAAGAACGGTCGGAAGAAGCTCCCAGATGATATTTCACATCGCCGGACCCTTCCACATCGTCGGGCTTATAAGAGCCGCCGTGAAATTCATGAAAAATCGCCCGGATCGGCTTGCTCATCACATTGGCCAATACATTCAGCCGGCCCCGGTGCGGCATACCAAGAATGATATCTTCCACGCCGTTCTGTCCGCCCGTCTTGATGATCGCTTCGAGCCCCGGAATAAGGGCCTCTGCCCCATCAAGGCCAAAACGTTTGGTGCCAATATATTTCTTTGCCAGATATTGCTCAAAGCCTTCGGCTTCTGTCAATTTCTGGAGAATGGCGCGTTTGCCCTCATTGGTGAAATGAATGATATTATCCCGCCCCTCAATATGGGACTGAATCCATGCCTTCTCCTCTGGCTCGTTGATATGCATGAATTCAACGCCGACATTGGAACAATATGTCCGCTCCAATATGGCCAGAATTTCGCGCAATGTTGCCGACTCCAGCCCCAAAACATTATCGATGAAGATGGGCCGATCCATATCATCCGGACCAAAACCATAGGTGGCCGGATCAAGTTCAGTCTGCAACGGGCGCTCTTCTAATTCAAGCGGATCAAGCTTGGCATGCAGATGGCCGCGCACACGGTATGTGCGGATCAACATCAAGCAGCGAATGCTATCCAATGTGGCCGAGCGTATCTCGGCCTCGGACGCGGTGCCTTTTTTCTTATGGCGGGGCGCGCTGTCCACATAACCCGGATCCAAAGCCGATATATAATCATCCTCTGATGATTTTACCTTATGATCCCAGCTGGGCCGGGCCCAGGAGGCGGCGGGTTTTTCTATACCGGCATTTAACAAGGCCTTGGCATCTTCCGCCAGACTGTCAAAATAACCGGCCCAGGAACTGTCCACGGAAGACGGGTCTTTGGTGTAGCGGGCAAATAATTCTTCGACAAAGGCGCCGCTGGAACCATTTATCATACTTTCTGTATCCAGATCGCTATTCATATTATCAGGCTCGTATGTTGTTAGGTCAGGGTGCAATTCCATCATTGCACCCTATCCTTAGCTGATTAACCTTTCAAAATTCCTAACAGTGTCGTTCCAAGCTCTGCCGGGGACTCTGTTACGGTAATGCCTGCGCTTCTCATGGCTTCGATTTTATCCTCAGCGCCGCCTTTGCCGCCGGATACGATGGCGCCCGCATGACCCATGGTACGGCCCGGAGGTGCGGTTCGTCCGGCAATGAAGCCAACCACAGGCTTCTTGATCTTGGAGGCTTTGAGAAATTCTGCGGCTTCTTCTTCTGCTGAGCCGCCAATTTCACCGATCATAATAATCGAATCTGTATCATCATCGCCAAGAAAGCCTTCAAGGACGTCAATGAAGTTTGTGCCATTAACAGGATCGCCGCCAATGCCCACGCAGGTGCTTTGGCCCAATCCAACAGCCGTGGTCTGGCCCACCGCTTCATAGGTCAAGGTGCCGGAGCGCGACACAATGCCGACGCGGCCCGGATTATGAATATGACCCGGCATGATACCAATTTTACATTCGCCCGGCGTAATAACACCAGGACAATTCGGGCCAACCAAACGGGTTTTTGAGCCTTCGAGGGCCCGTTTGACTTTGACCATATCCAATACCGGAATACCTTCGGTGATACAGACGGCAAGTTCAATACCCGCGTCAATAGCTTCCAAAATAGCGTCCGCAGCAAAGGGCGGCGGCACATAAATAACCGTTGCATTGGCGCCTGTGCGGGATACCGCTTCTTCAACCGTATTATAAACCGGAAGATCAAGATGCTTGGTCCCGCCCTTTCCGGGGGTCACGCCGCCCACCATTTTGGTGCCGTAAGCGATAGCCTGTTCGGAATGGAAGGTGCCTTGTGCGCCGGTAAAGCCCTGACATATTACTYTGGTTTGTGCATTAATAAATATAGACATCAGGAAGCCTCCTTCACAGCATTGACAACTTTTGTGGCGGCATCGCCCATATCATCGGCAGATATAATCGGCAGACCACTGTCGGCCATGATTTTCTTGCCCAGTTCAACATTCGTGCCTTCAAGGCGCACCACAAGCGGAACGGAAAGCGATACTTCTTTCGCCGCCGCGACAACACCCTCGGCAATCACATCACAGCGCATGATACCGCCAAAGATATTGACCAATATGCCTTCGACATTACTGTCGCTGAGGATGATTTTAAACGCCTCTGTCACCCGTTCCTTGGTCGCCCCGCCGCCCACATCAAGGAAGTTGGCCGGTGAGCCGCCTTTCAATTTGATAATGTCCATGGTGGCCATGGCAAGGCCCGCGCCATTGACCATACAGCCAATGCTGCCGTCAAGCTTGATGTAATTCAATTCATGCTTGGCCGCTTCCAATTCCATGGGGTCTTCTTCATCAGGGTCGCGCAGCTCAACAATGTCCGGATGACGGAACAAGGCATTGCCATCGAAACCCATTTTGGCATCCAGAACAATGATGTCACCATCCGTTGTCACCACAAGCGGGTTAATTTCCAGCATGGCCGCATCTTTTGCCATGAAAGCTTCATAAAGCGTCGCGATGACCTTGGCCGCTTTSCCAGCCGTTTTGCCTTCAAGTCCCAGACCAAAGGCCACTTTACGGCAATGAAAGCCCGACAGACCAGAGGCCGGATCAATGGAAATCGTCACAATCTTCTCAGGGGTTGCCGCAGCCACCTCTTCGATGTCCATACCGCCTTCTGATGATGCCATGATCGCCACGCGGCTTGTAGCGCGATCAACCAGAATGCTGACATAAAGCTCATTGGCAATATCACAGCCGTCTTCGATATAGACGCGCTTGACTTCCTTGCCCTCGGGGCCGGTTTGATGCGTGACCAACGTCATGCCAATAATTTCGCCGGCAATTTTCTTCACGTCAGCGATAGATTTGACAACTTTAACGCCGCCGCCTTTTCCGCGTCCACCTGCGTGGATTTGCGCTTTGACAACCCAGATCGGGCCGCCCAGGTCCTTGGCGATCTGTTCCGCTTCCTGCGCGGTATAAGCGACCCCGCCCCGGGAGACGGGGGCACCGAATGCCTTGAGCAGGCTCTTCGCCTGATATTCATGAATATTCATTTATCTCAACCCTCTATAGTTGTTTATCAAAAATCATACAAGCGATGGATCAATGGCTTTAACGGCATCAATCAAGCCCTGTACGGCGGCAACAGAATGATCAAATCCTGCTTTTTCCTCTTCGTTCAACTCTATCTCGACAATTTTCTCAACGCCGTTCTCGCCGATCAACAGCGGAACGCCGACATACATGCCATCAACGCCATACTCGCCGTTCAACAGGGCCGCGCAAGGCAAGAGGCGGCGCTTGTCTTTCAGATAAGATTCCGCCATGGCAATGGCGGCCGTGGCCGGGGCGTAATAAGCCGATCCGGTTTTCAAGAGACCAACAATTTCTGCGCCGCCGTCACGGGTGCGCTGAATGATCTGATCCAGTTTTTCCTGTGTTGTCCAGCCCATTTTCACCAGATCCGGGATCGGGATACCCGCAACCGTGGAATAACGCGCCAAGGGCACCATGGTATCGCCGTGGCCGCCAAGGACAAAGGTATTAACATCTTCAATGGAAACATTGAATTCTTCGGCAAGGAAAGACGTAAAGCGGGCCGAATCCAAAACACCGGCCATGCCAACAACTTTTTTGGCGGGCAGGCCCGAGAATTTCTGCAACGCCCAAACCATAACGTCGAGCGGGTTGGTGATACAAATAACAAAGGCATTTGGCGCATTATCGCGAATGCCTTCGCCCACCGACTTCATCACTTTCAAATTAATGCCCAGAAGATCATCCCGGCTCATGCCCGGCTTGCGCGGCACGCCGGCTGTGACGATAACAACGTCCGCATCCTTGATGTCCGCATAATCATTGGTTCCCGTCATGGCCGCATCATAACCCTCGACGCTCGAAGATTGCGCCAGATCAAGCGCCTTGCCCTGGGGCAGCCCGTCGGCAATATCGAAAATAACCACATCACCCAATTCTTTCAATCCTGCGAGATGGGCCAAAGTGCCCCCGATTTGTCCGCCGCCGATAAGCGCAATCTTTTTACGTGCCATTATGAATATACTCCTGAATTTGTTTTTAAAAAATAGGGCCTATATGGTTAATTCGCACAAAGAATACCGATCGGTACATAAACTGCAAAATTTATTAACCTTAATTTCATGTAGCGCGATTTAGCGGGTCGCGCAACCGTTTCTGTCCTTATTTTCATATTAAATGCCTAAAAAATTACGCTTACTATAAAAACAAGTCCCTAACATAAATTTAATGTCGCGAGAATTTCGTGAATAGGCTTACACAGCATGGCCTTTTGCCAGATATTCCTCGCTCTGCATTTCCATCAGGCGCGATATGGTACGCTGAAATTCGAAATGACCGCTGCCCTCTTGATAAAGATCCGCTGCCGCCACCTCCGCACAGCAGAAAAATTTGACGTTATTTTNCATAAAGCACATCAATGAAGGTGACAAAACGCTTGGCTTCGTTTCTATTTTCCGGGCCAAGGCGCGGAATCCCCACCATAATCACCGTATGATATTTCCAGGCTATTTTCAGGTAATCCGCCGCCCCCAACGCCGCGCCGCAAAGCTTCTTAAAAGAGAATACCGCAACCCCTTTATCCGCCACCGGCACATGGATAGTGCGGCCCTGGACATGTATTTCCTCTGGCCCGACCTTTGATCGATCAGCAACCTCATGGTCGGTCATTTTATAAAAAGCTTTTGRTAATATTTTTGTGGCCTTATCCCCAAGGGGGTGATGATAGACCTTAATTCCCTTCATTCGCGCCATGCGGTAATCTATGGGGCCATCAAGGCTTGCCACCTGTAATTTCTGCTTGATCATTTCAATAGAGGGGATAAACAGCTCGCGATTTAATCCGCCAAGATAAAGGTCATCGGGGATACGGTTGGAGGTCAGAACCATCACCACCCCAAGGTCAAAAAGATACTCGAAAAGCCGCCCCAAAATCATGGCATCGGTCACGTCGCTCACTTGAAATTCATCAAAGCACAGCAGCAGGCTTTCCTTGGCGATCTTTTCTGCCAGAGGCGGGATCGGGTCATCCATATCCGTGCCGTGAAGTTTTTTTCGGGCAGCGGCATCCATATATCGCCAGTCATGCATGGCCCGGTGAATATCCAGCATGAAAGCATGAAAATGCACCCTTCGTTTGGCCGTCACCGGCGCTGCGCCATAAAATAAATCCATGATCATCGATTTGCCGCGCCCCACATCACCGTGAATATAAATGCCCTTGGGCGCGGTCACTCTGGCTTTAGAATTAAACACGCGGTTTAAAAAGGCGGGTTTTCGGGACATTTTGTCTTCATAACCGATCAAGCCAAGATGAAGCGCCTGAAGCTTATCCACAATCTGCCGCTGATGCTCATCCGGCCTAAGCTCGCCGTCCATCAGCATTCGGTTATATCGACTTATAGGATCAGACAAAAATATTCTTTCACTATGGGGTCATGTAAGGCCCATAGTCATAGCCATAATATATTACCAAATCCATAAAAAAGTCAGGTCAAAAGCCAATAGAGAAAATAGTCAGGCGGGCGTTATTCCATCAACAGCCCGCATCGCCCATATCACACCGGGGCCAATAGGCTTTAACCCATTGCTGCCCCATTTATTTTAGGTTTTCATAATAGCCTTATCTGATATGACATTAAAGTGTGTTTTGATGATTTTGGGTATATCTATTACCGTAAAGATTAAATACGAAATCTGATGACAGGGAGGTATCAAACCCAAGGCTGCAAAGCCGTTCTGTCGACCTCGCAGGCAACCATAATAAAAACCGGAAAAAGAAGCCGTTTTGATAATCCGCCCCAGTCAAATTCTTTTCTTGACGAAGGGGCTGGTCATGGGGTTTACTCGCGGCTTAGGTAATTGTACGACCATTTGAGAGGTCATTGTGAATGATAAAAATATTCCTGACAGGTATCTTTTTTTATATATCCTTCTCACTGCCGCTATCGGCGGCGCCCATTTCAGAAAATCATCTTGATGTAACCACTTCGGGCCTTGGCATATTGGCCCTGATAATTTTTGTTCTGGCCTATATTCTGGTGATTATTGAAGAGTTTATCCACCTCAGGAAATCAAAACCCGTCCTTCTGGCCGCCGGGCTGATCTGGATATTGGTGGCTATTCTGGCAAAAAATTCCGAACCGGCAAGAGAAATTGTTGAAAATGCCGTCCAGTATAATTTGCTGGAATATTCGGCCCTGYTGCTTTTTCTGCTGACGGCAATGATTTATATAAATGCCATGAGCGAAAGGCATGTGTTTGAGGCGCTGCGTGTCTGGTTGATCAAACAGAAATACAGTTACCGGAAGCTTTTCTGGATTACCGGTTTTCTGGCATTTTTCATTTCCCCGATTGCGGATAATCTTACCACGGCCCTGCTGATGGGGGCGGTTGTTCTGGCCGTGGGAAAAGACAAGCCCGCCTTTGTGTCGCTGGCCTTTATAAATATTGTGGTGGCGGCCAATGCGGGCGGGGCCTTCAGCCCGTTTGGCGATATAACCACATTGATGGTCTGGCAGTCGGGCAAGATCGGGTTTTTCGGGTTTTTTGCTCTGTTCATACCCTCTCTCTTTTCCTTTCTGGTGCCGGCTGTCATCATGTCTTTTATGGTTCCAAAGGAAATACCAGAGCCACCTCAGGAGAAAAATTCGCTTAAAAAAGGCGGATTGGTCATTTGTTTCCTGTTTTTATGCACCATCGCCACCGCCGTGACATTTGAACAGATTTTGCATCTGCCGCCGTTTCTTGGCATGATGACGGGGCTATCCTATCTGTTTTTCTTCTCCTATTACCTCAAACTCTCCGAACGCAAACGCGCCGATACGACGGGCGAATTCAATGTTTTCAAYAATGTGGCCAAGGCGGAATGGGATACATYGCTGTTTTTTTTCGGGGTCATATTMTGTGTCGGCGGGCTTGGAACCATTGGTTATCTCGCCTATGTCTCGGATTTTCTCTATGGCGGCTATGGCCCCACAATTGCCAATATAACCGCCGGARTTTTGTCTGCGGTCATTGATAATATCCCGGTCATGTTTGCCATATTAACCATGAATCCGGATATGAATAATTACCAATGGCTGCTGGTGACCATGACCGCCGGCATAGGCGGCAGCCTGTTGTCGGTGGGCTCTGCCGCCGGTGTCGCCCTGATGGGCCAGTCACGGGGCATGTACAGCTTTTTCAGCCATTTGAAATGGAGCTGGGCGATCCTGCTGGGATATATAACAGGGATCGGCGTTCATTATCTTATTAACGGCTGATCCGGGATTTTCCATATTTGATCACCATGCCGAGGATAAAAATGACCCCGACTATGGTCAGGAATATCGCATAATGGGAAACCATCCAGCCTTCACTGATCAGCTTGAAAAGTTCCAGAAACACCATGAGAAATGTAGCGGCCATATATATGATGAGAAGCATATGAAATGCCCTGACAAAAGGTCGAAATGTCATCATGTTATAATCCAATCCTGTTATTTACCGGATAACTATATCAACAATGATATGCATTCTGTCAACCAAATATTATTGCCCTGTAATGCCGGCTTTTCCAAAGTTATTTTTTCAGAATTTTGTTAATTCGGTTGCTGTCATCGTAATCGATGTGCCGACCGTGACATACCCCTCATCGTACTGCCGCTCAGCAGACCCGCCTATA
>NVVM01000091.1 GCA_002402225.1 Alphaproteobacteria bacterium | reverse complement strand
CAGCGGTACAAGTACATGGTCGCCCTCGGCCACGCCCTGAATAATATCACCGATGGATTTCTTAATGCTTTCAGGGGTAATGCCATGCTCCAGATTATAGGCCACCTGTTTTTCGCGCCGCCTGCCCGTCTCGTCCAGCGCGKCCTGCATGCTGCGGGTGATTTTATCGGCATAGAGAATCACTCTGCCGTCCACATTTCGCGCCGCCCGCCCGATGGTCTGTATCAGGGAAGTCTCAGAGCGCAAAAACCSCTCTTTATCCGCATCCAATATGGTCACAAGGCCGCATTCCGGAATATCCAATCCTTCGCGCAGCAGATTAATGCCCACCAGAATATCGAAGGTGCCAAGACGTAAATCCCGAATAATCTCAATACGCTCCAGCGTATCAATATCAGAATGTAAATAACGAACTTTCAGACCATTTTCATGAAGATATTCGGTCAAATCCTCCGACATGCGTTTGGTCAAAGTGGTCACCAGAACGCGGTAGCCCTGCGCGATGGTTTTYTGGGCCTCATGAARTAAATCATCRACCTGYGTYTCCACCGGTTTAATYTCGCAGGGCGGATCAATCAATCCTGTGGGCCGGATCACCTGTTCGACAATTTYCCCGCCCGTCTGGGCCATCTCCCATTTGCCGGGGGTGGCCGARACATAGAYGCTTTGCGGGCGCAGCCTGTCCCATTCTTCAAATTTCAGSGGRCGATTRTCRATGCAGGACGGCAGGCGGAAGCCAAAATCCGAMAGSGTRCTTTTACGGGCATAATCGCCCTTGCTCATGGCCCCGATCTGCGGCACGCTCACATGGCTTTCATCGACAAACAACAGCATATTATCCGGCAGATATTCAAATAAAGTCGGCGGATTTATGCCCGCTTCCCGCCCTGTCAAATGGCGCGAATAATTCTCGATACCCGAACAGCCGCCCGTGGCCGCCATCATTTCCAGATCAGGTTTAGTCCGCTGTTCAAGCCTTGCGGCCTCCAGTATCTTGCCCTGTTCATTCATTTCGGCAAGCCGCCAGTTTAGTTCCGCCCTGATGGTTTTCTGCGCCTGCTGCAATGTGGGGCCCGGGGTCACATAATGGCTGTTGGCATAAAGTTTTGTCTGGGTCACATTATGCATTTTCTCGCCGGTGAGCGGGTCAAACATAATGATCGCTTCCAGCTCATCCCCAAAGAAATTCAGCCGGACGGCCTGATCCTCAAAACTGGCCGGAAAAACCTCTATCACATCGCCGCGCACCCGGAATGTTCCGCGCTGAAAGAAATTATCGTTGCGCTTMTAATGCAATTCAACCATGCGGCGCAGGAGTTCCCGTTGGTCTATCATCATGCCCACCTCAAAGGGAATGGTCATTTCAAGATAGGTTTCCGGCGAGCCCATACCATAGATGCAAGAGACGCTGGCAATGATGATCACGTCATCCCGCTCAAAAACCGCCCTTGTCGCGGCATGGCGCATACGGTCAATCTGTTCGTTGATACTGGCGTCTTTTTCGATATAGGTATCAGAGCGCGGCACATAAGCCTCTGGCTGATAATAGTCATAATAAGACACAAAATATTCCACCGCATTATCCGGAAAGAATGACTTCATCTCACTATATAACTGAGCCGCCAGCGTTTTATTATGGGCCATAATCAGGGCCGGTCTTTGGGTATGTTCAATGACCTTTGCCATGGTATATGTCTTGCCCGAGCCCGTGACCCCCAGCAACACCTGATCCGCAAGCCCTTGCGTAATGCCTGCCACAAGTTTTTCAATGGCCTGGGGCTGATCGCCGGAGGGTTCAAAATCCGATTGCAGTTTAAAGGCAATGCCGCCTTCTGTTTTTATATGGGTCATAAAATATTTTCTGCCAAAGGTTTCCCTTTTGTTCTTATCAGGTTTTTTCAGGAGCGTAAAATTATAATTAATCTAATCGGTGATAATATGTGGTATACTGGCCAAAGCTAAAGGATATCAGGATGGCGAACATCATTAATTTCAATAAAGCCGGCAAAAAAATCGCCAAAATAAAACAGGAAAAACAGGCCGACGAGAACCGGGTCAAATTTGGCCAGAAAAAATCGACGAAACGCGTCATCAAAAAAGAAAAAAAGGCCTTAGAAGATCATCTGGACGCCCATAAAATTTCCGATAAGGATGATAAAGACACCCCCTAATCTCCAGTATAGAAGTCCGGGCTAATCTCCGGTGTAGAAGTCCGGGGCAAATTCCTTCACATTGGGGCCGTCCGAGGCCCAGCTATGGCAGCTATCCAGCATTGGCGGGCGAGCTTTCCTGGTATCCTTTTTTTCTTCCCTGCGGCGCTTCATTATGACGGGCATAATGGTTTGAATGGCAACGGTTGCCATGACAGGCAGCAATTCCGTTAAATGCGTGCAACCCGAAATGCCGCCAAGACGCGACTTGATGGCGCGGCGCCAACCGACACCGATCTTAACCCCGATAAGTTTGCGGTAATCCACCGCAATATCAGAACAGCCCATAAAGGGCACATGATCCATTTGGGCTTCCACATCCTTTACCATAAGGTCATCATTCAAGGTCAGGCGTAAATACATCTCGTGAAGCGGCACGCCCGCATCCACCTTGCCCCTGAATTTATTGTCAAAGGCGTAATGCTTGATGTCTTCCATGCGGGCCTCAATATCCCACAGGCCGTCTTCGCGTTCATAACCATCACAGGTGATAGAACGGGTATGCAGGGGCTTTCGCGCGGCAGCTTTTGACAAAGGCATGGGATTCTCCCTAAAATAACGCTGTTTTATAATAGAATCTGGTACTAGACTTATTTTTGCGTTATGTGAAGCATAAATACATGTTTCCTTATGTGCAGCATAAATATAAATTTAAAGAAGATAAGACAAATATGACCCAGAATAAAAAAGCTGTCCTGCTGCTGAGCGGCGGCCTTGATTCCACAACCTGCGCGGCCATTGCCAAAGCGCAAGGATTTGATGTTGTGGGCTTGAGTTTTGATTACGGCCAGCGCCATACGATCGAGCTAAAGGCCGCCGCGCGGGTGGCCAAGGTTATGGGCCTGACACATCATGTAACGGCAAAGATTGACCTGCGTATATTTGGCGGATCGGCGCTGACCGCTGATATTGATGTGCCCAAAAGCCCCAGCTGCCCCGAAATCATTAAAGAGATGACCAAAGACACAACCAGTGATATTCCTGTGACATATGTTCCTGCCCGCAATACCATATTTCTGTCCTTTGCTCTGGCCTTTGCCGAGACCCAAGGGGCAAGCGACATTTTTATCGGGGTGAATGCTCTGGATTTCAGTGGCTATCCCGATTGCCGCCCCGAATATATCAAGGCCTATGAAATCATGGCCAATCTTGCCACCAAAAGCGGGGTTGAGGGCGATAGCAGACTTAAAATTCACACCCCGCTGATCGACATGACCAAGGCGGATATTGTGCGCAAAGGTTTGGAACTTGGCGTTGATTACAGCCTGACCACCAGCTGCTATGACCCGGATGAAAATGGCATATCCTGCGGCCAGTGCGATGCTTGCCATCTGCGGCTAAAAGGCTTTCGGGAGGCTGGGCATACTGATCCTGTTGCTTATCAATGACCTATAGTGTCAAAGAAATATTCCATACCCTTCAAGGCGAAGGCCGCCATACGGGCCGCGCGGCGGTATTTTGCCGCTTTGCTGGCTGTAATTTCTGGTCGGGCCTTGAAAAAGATCGCGCCGCTGCCGATTGCAGCTTCTGTGATACCGACTTTATCGGCACGAACGGGATAGGCGGCGGGAAATTCAAAAAACCCGAAGATTTGGCCGGGGCGGCCCGCAAACTCTGGGATGATAACACTGATGAGCCCGAGGCTTCTCCTTTTATCGTTTGCACCGGCGGTGAGCCGTTAATGCAGCTGGATCCCCCTCTGATAAAAGCCTTTCAAGCCGCAGGTTTTGAGGTCGCGGCCGAAACCAACGGCAGCCTGCCCTGCCCGCCCGAGCTTGATTGGGTCTGCGTCAGTCCGAAAAATCTGGATAAGCTGGTGCAGGTCACGGGCGATGAATTAAAACTGGTCTATCCGCAGGAAAACGTAAGGCCCGAGGATGTGGCCCATCTGAATTTCAAGAATTTCTACCTTCAGCCCCTTGATGAAAAGGGCAAAGATCACACCAAAGCCGCCGTTCAATATTGCCGCGATCACCCCAAATGGCGCCTTAGCCTGCAAACCCATAAAATTCTGGGCATAGCTTAGGGGCAAGACCTATTAATTCATTTCTTGAATATTAAAATATTTGCCGGTGGTTTTCAGAGTGATGGTCATGGGCTCTGCCGTGCGGTTTTTCCAGTACCAGCCGTGGCTGCCGTCAAAGGCGGCCGTAAGAGTGCCCTCCTTTTTTTGATCCGTGCCTTTGTTGTAAATATGATAATCAATATCCGCAGAATCTGCATGCTTGTCAAAAAAGACGGCCCCCTGATCAGTCGCCCAGGAATAGCGGACTTGACTGTCCTTATTCATTTTAAGTTTAATCTCGGTGCTTTCATTGGCGGCCAGAGTCACCGTCATTTCGTGGGTCAGGATAGCGCCAATGTCTGCTGTTTTTTCTGCTGTGATGGCTGGCGCATCATTCAGCGCGGTATCTTTTGCCAGCTCCGCCGCAGCCTCCTTGGCAAGAGACGTTTTTATTTCACCCATTTTTTGCAAGCCCAGAATCTTTCCCATGCCCGTCGGGTCTATGCCATATTCGGCAGGCATAACAACGCTGACCAGTATAACGCCGGCGGCCACGGCAGCCGCAATCGTTGATTTGATGAGTTTTCCCGTCGACGGCAGCTCTAATGCGGAAGGGATATTTACGTTATGCATGATGTTTATTCCTGAGAATTATGATGAAGCAAAATAGCCGGTCATTTGATAGCCGACCAGCAAAAAACCACTGGCCATCAAAATCACATTCGCCGTATAGGCATGGTTCAGAAATCCTTTAGATCGCCGCCAGAACCCCATGGCAATCAGAATCACGGCAAGCGCCAGAATTTGTCCGATCTCCACTCCCACATTAAAGGCGATGAGATTAGGCACCAACCCATCTGCCGCGACATTATATTCCAGAATCTTCGTCGCAAGACCAAGGCCGTGGAATAATCCAAAAATCAATGTGGCTATTTTGGTATCCGGCTGATAGCCGAACCAGCGTTGAAATGCGCCCAGATTATCAAGCGCCTTATAGACAATGGAAAATCCGATAATGGCATCAATTAAATAGGCGTTGATGCTGATCTGCATCAATGTGCCGGACAGCAGGGTTATGATATGCCCGACAGCAAATAATGTCACATAAAGGCCAATGTCTTTAAGGCGATAGAGAAAGAAAATAACCCCAAAGAGAAACAGCAAATGATCATAGCCCGTCATCATATGCTTCGCGCCCAGATAAATGAACGGCATGATCAGGACGCCTGAACTTTCCTGAATATAGCCTTTATCGCCTTCGGTCACACCGTGCGCCAAAACGTCCGGCACATAGCCCAAAGTGATCAATAAAAAAATCACCGCCCCGAAAAGAATGGTGATTGGCATATGTGTTCGCATCATATATTATCTCTGAGGAATATTTACTATCCCTTTGTATATGACCAATCCCATCTGTTCAAGCATTCCGGATAAATCTCGAATTAATCGTATTTTTTATCGCGGCCAGACACGGGGGAATAAATCACCGGAAAATCTGTCCCCGTCAGCAAGGGTGATATCAGGGATCGTATCCATCACTTTCTTATTTTCCAGAAAGGTACCCGGCCGGCTATCGAAGGTTGCATCATCCCCCAAATAACGCAGGGCCAGCCCCCGCCGCCGTCCTGTTGGTGATTTATTGCCCGAGGCATAATGCAGTGTTAAAGGGTGGTGAATTAACACATCCCCCGGCAGCATTTCCCAGCTGAGGATTTCATGCCTGTCTCTTTCGGCTTCTATATCGGGCAGTTCCTCTAATCCGGCTTTGGCATATATATCCGCAAAACCCGTTTTGCCGCCAAAAGTATGGGGGGCATAAAGCTTGCCCCATTTATGAGACCCCTTCACATAAACCACCACCCCGCTTTCCTCATTAGCCGGATCAAAAGGCACCCAGACGGATATAACCTGACTGCCCCGCACGGGCCAATAGGATAAATCCTGATGCCAGGGAGTTGGCTCCGCCGTATTGGGCTCTTTCACCAGAAGCTGATCATAAAAAAAGTTTAAACATTGGGAATCCATGACCTGCGCCGCGATTTCGGGCATGGGCGAGTCCCTCATGAAGGCTTTGAAGGCGGGATCCCTGCGCCAAATAAAAAAATCCCCGTAATAGCGGCCTGTGTTGCCCTTGGGGGTATATTCCAGCGCGGCATCGCCCGGATTAWTCAATATGCGCTCTACGGCCTCCCGCATCACCTCAATCCATTCTATCGGCAGCACSCCGCGCAGAACATGCGCGCCGTTTTCTTCATAGGCCGCGATTTCTTCTGCTGTGATGCGGCGGCATAAGCGATCTGGTAATGACTGATACATGTGATGGCCTCCTTATTCTCAAAGAATAAAATTTAACATCTAAATGTTTATTCTCCTATCATCCTGTTGGATGACAAGGCCTTGATGAATGACGGGGCTTTAAAATTAACGCTGGTTACTTAACCGGGCAAGGCACAGGCTGAATAGCTCATTCAGGCTGGAAATCCTGAGTTTCGCATAGGCCCGGCTCATGAATGTGGCAACAGTTGGCGGTTTGATCCCTAAATCAAGGGAAACGGCCTCTCGGGTCATGCCCTGCAATGAACGGGCGCAAACCTCTATCTCGCGCTTGCTTAGATTTTGACCAAGACCTGCCACCAGCCCTTCCAGTTTCTCAATAGAGGGAACCGTATTCATGTGCCATATAATGGGCGGAAGAAGGGATAAATGACGTTTTATAAGAGCAGATATCAAGGGGGCTTGCTTTTGAAAATGCGCCATTTCCTTTGAATTAAAACAACCCGTTTCAACATCACGGTAAAGGTTAAGGACAAACCATTTCTGTTGTTCATGGTCGATAATCGATATGCGCTCTAATAAGCCATGATCCTCGTAAATATATTTTCTATAGGCGGCATTAACAATATCAGCCGCAAGTAGCTGCTGAATCAAAGGCGCATTATTTTGTTTGTCTGTTCGTCCAATCCACTTTAAGTTGGGGTCGTCATAATAATAAAAGGATTTTTCATATAATTGACTGAGTTTTGATGTGATTGACCCCATATTTCGGCTTGTCCCGTCAACAAAGCGCGGGATGAATTCATGGTCAAAGGCAAATAATACCACATGGTCAATATATACCATCTTTCCCAATGTCCGGGAGAGACACTGAAAAAAGTCTTTCTTGCCAAGTGACAGGATAAGTTCTGGTGTGATCATTTAAAAACAAACCCCTTTTACCCCGTTATGACGCCATTGCCCTAATAAAGCACCACACTGCGGATGCTATCCCCGCTGTGCATCAGATCAAAGGCCTTGTTAATGTCATCGAGGGGCATGGTGTGAGTGATCAGGTCATCAATATTGATCTTGCCGTCCATATACCAGTCAACAATTTTCGGCACATCCGTACGCCCCCGCGCGCCGCCAAAGGCAGACCCGCGCCAGACCCGGCCCGTGACCAGTTGAAAGGGCCGCGTAGAAATTTCCTGTCCCGCGCCCGCAACGCCGATAATGATGCTTTCGCCCCAGCCCTTGTGACAGCATTCCAGCGCCTGACGCATGGTGGTGGTATTGCCGATGCACTCAAACGAATGATCCGCCCCGCCTTTGGTCAAATCAACCAGATAGGCGACAAGATCACCGTCGACGTCATTAGGATTGACGAAATGTGTCATGCCGAATTTTTCACCCAGCGCTTTGCGGTCGTCATTGAGGTCAACACCGACAATCATGTCCGCACCCACCAGCCGCGCACCCTGAACCACATTGAGGC
>NVVM01000090.1 GCA_002402225.1 Alphaproteobacteria bacterium | reverse complement strand
AATCGAAAATCAGGGGCATGCCCCTGATCAAAGGAAAAGAGCGGCATAACATTAAACAACATAACAAAGCTTAACATCGCCGCAAACCTGTCCAACAAACTGGGACCACCTCTATTTCTCGTTGGGCCATTCAAACAGGAAATCTGTCAGCTTTTCATATTCTTCTTTGGTAAATGCTGGCCGTCTATTTTTCTCATGCTTCTGTTTTTTATTAATGGTGATAGTCGGTATCTGTATTTCTGTCAGAATGTCATTTCATTAAACCATTCCTCAGCTTTGAGTAGGGCATCATTAATATTTTTACATTTGGTAGATTTTTGTAGCTAGCCACCGTTTGGTATTTTGAGGCGGCAGAAGATATAGGGGCTGTCATGTCGTTCTAACAGAACAATTTCATCGTTTCTATGTTTTGAAATGACCGCCATATCGCAACTTTCTGTACATGTTCTGTACAAAGACTAGCTTGAAACGCGACTGATCACAAATGAAAGATAAGAAAATAGCAACTGTATACGACTGTACAAGAAAAAAATGACTTAGCTAAAATCAGCTAAGTCATTGAAAACAATGGTGCCCGGGGGCGGATTTGAACCACCGACACGCGGATTTTCAGGGGGTCATGTCTTTATTTTATTGTTTTATTTCAATCAGTTATTTAGTTAAAATTTTACTGTATATGACCTGTATAAATAATATTGTATCATTTTGTTATTACGCCGCACTATCAATATCACGAGTTTAGTCGCTCTGTTTCTTTTATCTTTGGATTACAGTGACAGTTTATTTTTATCGCTTTATTTGATATAATTTGATCTATGATAACCGTCCTAAAAACGAGGCAGAAAAAGCATTGATAAAAGTAAATTATCACAGTAACCTCGCTTATGGACTACCACACAAGGTTACCTGATTTGCCGTCAATGCTAACAGTTTTACTTAACGTTTTATATTTAAAAAATTCATAACCAAACCATTGGTTAACYTTAATATCACAAACCCATTTATGCTTAAGCTTGCTATCAACTGCAAGCGGCTTTAGAGCAACTACTGGTTCACCTTTAGCTTCAACTGAGGAATAAAGAACTCCATCGCAAGTGCTACCTTCTAAAAAGAGTGAGCTGATAACTGAAGTCACCTGATAAAGGGCGACAGAGCCTTTGCGAGATAAAATATCGGCAAAAAATCTATCAGTAAGTTGATATGCTAAGAGTAGATTAGGAGCAAACTTTTGCTCCATAAGTTCTATCGCTTTTTTGTAATAATCAAAAATATGATTACCGAGATAATACGGCTGATAGCCGTACCTAGCTTGATCCCATAAACCAATTACTCTCATATAGAGATCACAATCACCTTTTTGATGAGAATTGATAACATTTAGATGATCGAGGTTGTTAGCTCCAGCCTCAGACAATACAACCCTTAATGCAGTATCGTCTGGCTTTATAGCTAAAGCGGCGTAGAAAAGTGCTTGGCCTGATTGATTCAGCCGTCCTTGAACGGGAAAGTTTTTTGTGGTGCATTCGATATAGGATAACTCTTTAATGTGTTCAAACCTTTTTCCTTCGCAACGGCGAACTCTCAAAAATTTAAGATCACTCATCGGCATGTCAAGAGTAATTGTCAAACATCCTACTAAATAATTAATTTTTGCTGCTATTTCTGCACTAGAAAGTCTACAAAGTCTGCTAATATGGTCATTCAGTTGCTTGATATAGGTAGAGGAATACAAAAGTGCCTGATCTCCACACTCCATAGTTGCTTTCATTTCTATTAAAGCAACCAAGCTTGGCTCCAGAGAAACAAGTGTATTTTTCATATTCACATCTCTTTCCTCCTTTTAAAGGAGGAATGTTCACCGTTCCACACTCTATCTGTTCTGATAAGGTGGATTACGGTGACGTAGTGTAATATATCAGTTATATTATTGCCCCTTTCATTTTTTAAGATTTTTGAGTGCATTAATAGTATAAACGAATGATAATGAATCTACTCTATTAGATTGATAAGGTGAAATTGGGAAACTTCCTTCATAATGCAATGCTGTTAATTTTCCATCAGAACCCACAGATTGAAAATCAAAATTAGAAAGCTGAACTTCTTTAGAACGCATTAAATAGCCATCAACATCAAAATATTTTAATGTGATACTATTGTTTCCTTTAGGATTTTTCCTAAAAGAACTTTTAAACCAATCCATATTTTTCCATTTAACATTTTTAGTATTATCTTCGAGATTTGAAACTGCGAGCATGGTTTCAAGTGTTACTTCACCAAAATCACCTTTAAAATTTCTACTTTTAAGTGTAAATTTAAAAAAAACTCTATTAAATACTACTTTAGATCTAATTTCAACTAGTAATTGATTAGCAAGAATCTGCACTTCTTGAAGGTTTTTTTCTAACAATATATTGTATTTTGGAAAATTAGTAATCGCCCCGTCTTTAATGATTAAAACTTCACCTCTGCTCTTATTCAGCAGGAACGTATTTTCTCCTATTTCTTTTATTTCAAATCCATTCCATCCTCTTAAAAGAAATAACGTTGTGATTGATATTAGAGCTAATACCACCGTTATTAATAATGAAGCTAATAATTTTTTCATATAATTTCCATATATTTTTGGATCTAGTTGAAGTGGTCCTGTTTATCTGAACAGTTTGGCTGCGAAGTTAAGGTGTATCCTGTTATCATTTATGCTATCCGTTTCTGTTTCACTGGGGATGGACTCCCTATCTCCTGCGTACTTGAGTAAATCTCATTGGGTATCTGTCCGTCAAGGAAATAATGAGGTCGTCCGTACCATTCTATTCCCCATGCTTTAATTTCGTCAAGAATAAACTCGCCCGTATAATCACAGGCGAGTTTATGGCTTTATTAGGAAGTTATTTCTTGATAGCCCTGCCGAACTTGGCGACACCCGCAATAATATCATCCAGCTCGCCATCTTTAACAGCCTCAGCGATTTTCTCAAATGTTGGAATGATATTTTTCTGGTCGCCTACCTCAATAGCAAACTTGCCTTTGGCGAACTCCAGCTTTTTACTGCCGTATTTGATACAGAGAAAATACTTGTCCGCAATGTCTTTCCACCACCATTGCTTTACCTTTACGGAAACGCCCTTCCGTGTGCGTTCTCCTGTTTCCGCGTCTGTCACGTAGCGAAAATCTGTAAACGCATAGAATTCGCCCTTTATGGCTGCTTCCGCCGCTTTGATTTGCCGTTCGATATTAGTGAGTAGCTTTGCCCGGCGGCGTACTTCCGGTGCCGCAATAGATTTAGCTCTGGTCTGATCTGATAATTTAAGAGATTTCAGTATGGACATATGGTTACCTTTCAGGTTGTTAATGTCCATTCGACCTAATTGGCCCCGTCAAAAGATCAACGGCCTTCGCTGAAAGTTCATAATATGAAGTTTCACCCATCAACGTCATAATGACGGGAGAAACTATTTTGGATATTTGGCAAATGCCTTTTATGCCGCTATTGGGTCATTCTCACTGGAGGCAATGAAGTCGGCAATCTTTCGGCCCTGTTTTTCCGCTGTAATGGTATTGAGAGGGTAGATACCATTTATATCAACATTAAATCTGTCATCTGTCAGAACGACAAAGATATTATTGCGGCGAACGTCCATTATACAAAAACCCGCCGCTGGTTCTTTTCTACGGGATGCCGGATAATAATATAGCCGCGCCGCCAGTAATTCATTGGTGGTTATGAGTGGAAATATATCTTTGGATGTCTCCATAATCATGGTGAATAATTCTTCGCTCAATTTTGCCCGGTTCATAACCAATTGATCCAAGGGTATCAAGTCCAGCAGCCATTTCCCGGCACCATGAATATCCAAGGTGCCATTGAATAAGGCGATATTATATTTGCTGGCGTTCTTATAGCCCTGAAATCGGCTGTTGATATATATGCGGAGGGTAAAGTTATTTTTTGTCATTTCTATTTGTCCTAATAAAATATTGTTATGGAAACGCCAAATTCAATCGTTTGGGCTTCCTTATTATCTATGTCGGGTATCAGGGTCGCTGGTTACAGGAAAGAAGGCGTTTAGCCAATTAGCGAAGCGGAGTTTCGGTTTCCGTTTCTTGAGTTAAACCAATTCAGAGGTCTGGTAACTAAGTTGCTACTCTTGGTACTGAAACTCTTTTTTCTTAATCTGCTACTATGCGACATTGCAACTCGACAATATTATTTATTAATTTGAGACAAAAAAGGGGTTTTATGGCGTTATTATTGGAAGATAATAATTTCTTGTGGAAAACCAATGACTTAAGAAACCAAATATTGGCAACCCTTACCAGATATACGGTTCCGCAAAACTGGATTTTTAACCCATTGAGATTAAATGTGAATATTTATGTATAAGGCGAGGCCAACGAGTGAATTGATATAAATTACTGCTGGAAGGGCCAGCATTTGAGCTTCATTCAGACTTCTTGTTTATACCCGACCTACTGTTTAATTAATAGAAGATCAACGATTKGTCATGTCAGAATTTTATCTTTCTTGCGTTTTCTCATAGCYGAACGCGAAAGCCGTTTGATGGCCTCTGAACTTTTAATCATTGGCTCCATTTCGAGCTGGTCATATTCAGCTTGTAGCCGTTTCAATTCCAGTTCTTCTTTCTCAAGTTCAATCTGCTTGAGCCGTAGTTCATGCTGATTTTCCTGCCCGTACATGATGGGAAGTAATTTGGCGCGTTTTGTTAGTGATCGCAGTCTTGCTTTCTCAAAGTTCTTTCTGTCATGGAGCCAGCGTAACGGTATTGGTTTTCCGCGCCCTATAGCTTCAGACAATATAAATTCATAAACACGCATATTCCATTTCCCTTATTGTTTCCGGTATCTGTATTTATGGAAATTGGTCACATGGGACCATTTCGATCAAATTGCCCCGCTGAAATCGGAATGTCGAAATCGGAATGTTGATATTGTCGTGTTGAAATCGGAATGTTGAATTAGTCTCGTAACACGAAAATGTTTTTAGGGGTCAACGAACTTCTGATCTTCAAAACCTAACAAAATATAGAATATCNTACCTTTCATGATATTACCTTCAGATCATTGGTTTTCTGCCATCAGTTGATCTTCTTCAAACCAGAAAATATAATGTTTTCTTATAGATAACAGTAAAACATGAGGTTTTGAGATGAAACAGGCAAAGGTTTTAACAGAGATAGAATTCAAGCGCGTATTGGCCGTTGTAATGGCTGGACGACATTCCGCACGAAACAGAATAGCWTTGATGATGAGCCATTATGCCGGACTTCGCGTTGGTGAGATTTCCCATCTTAAAATTGGGGATGTCACTTTGGATGATGGCTCTATTAATGACCAGCTTCACCTAAACCCAGCTTATACAAAGGGCGGTCACAGCCGCACCGTGTTCATAAATGTCAAGCTGGTCAAGGAACTGACAAAATATATGGCGACTTTATCTGCTTTACCTGCCCGTTTACGTACCCCGCAATCGCCGTTGATCCAATCTCAAAAGGGCGGGGCCTTCAGTGCCAACAGTCTGTGCCAGCTATTTGCCGAGATATATATAATGGCTGGATTAAAAGGAGCCACAAGTCATAGTGGGCGACGTGGGTTTATTACCAAACTGGCCCATGCTGGTGTATCGTCCAAAGTTATCATGGAATTGGCAGGACATAAGCATCTGACAACCACGCAACGATATATTGATGTGACAGACGATCACAAGCGTTCTGCTGTGGAATTGGTGTAAGACGAAAGTTTCTAATAGAAAGTTTCGTCTGCCAAAATCACCAGCATCATAACCACTGGTCCAATTTACCTTTATCAAATTGCTGGTATGACCGCCCGACAAAAAACCGTCCAAATAGCTCAAACGACTTCGATAAGTGAAGTTTCGGGGCAAAAACCTATGATATTACCACATGTTTTGGCGGTTATCGGCGTAGAATATGTTCAGAATCTGAACATATCAGCCTTTTTATTGTGGAAATATACGTAGAATTTTTATAAATCAACCCCGCGTGTTGAGAAATAAGCTGTTTTGATTGTGTTGGCCAATAATCTGAACGGTTTTGGATTTTGAAAGTTCATTTTATGGACTTGAGCCAGTCGTCAAAAATAAAATCGTCTATAGACTTGTCCGTCMATTCGTCAACAGCAAGTTCTGGTGTGAGATGCCCGTAATAAAGTTCAATCATCCGTATGCTCGTCCCCATTTGCTCTTTCAACGTATAGATACTGACTTTTTTATATAGCAACTGGAATGTCGCGTATGTATGCCGCAAGCTATAAAGGCTTCTTTGCTGATTGCTGACATCTTTAAGTAAATCAGATTTTTTCAATGCTTTATGGAATATTTGTCTAAAATAATCATTTTTGATGGGCGTACCGTCTGGCAAGCAGAATACAGGCATATCTGGTTTAATTTCAGTTCCTGCCGCTTCTATATCAATTTTGATCTGTGTTAATACTGTATAAGCAGTACCAGAAGCAACTGGATTGCGTGGGCCCGTTTTCCCATTTACCGTAAGCACAAATCGCTTCTCGCCTTTCGTCGTCTCAATCTGACGTAGATGTTTCCAGCAAAGGTTATCTATCTCAGTACCTGGTCTTAAACCTGAATGAGCAAGGAAAATAACATAATTTCTTAACAGCCATCGCCGTTCTTTGTTTTTACAATATTTCTCGTTGGGCCATTCAAACAGGAAATCTGTCAGCTTTTCATATTCTTCTCTGGTAAATGCTGGCCTTCTATTTTTCTCATGCTTCTGTTTTTTGTTAATGGTGATAGTTGGTATCTGTATCTCTGTCAGAACGTCATTTTTTAAGGCTGTTCTGAATATAGCCCGTAAAACGACATTCTCATTATTCTGTGTTGTATGACTTGGGAGCTTGCCCTTTGGTTTGGGCCGTCTGATAGTCTTGCCGCCGCGCTTGTATATGATAAATTCATTTTTGGCCCCGTCACCTGTTATCCAGTATGCCATTCGCCATTTCTGATATTCAGCAATATCTTTGTTTTTAATCTGGTCAATATATCTTCTGCCAAAATAGGGGCGCAGATACTTATCAATAATTTTGCGGTAGTCTTTCAGGTAGCGTGCATTCCTTAGCCCTAACGTCACATCGCTTTTAAGCTCATCTATATAGAGGTCGCACATGGCCGCAAATGTTCTGCGTTTAACTGAAAGGCCACGTCCATGTAGGAATATCATTTCATTAAACCATTCCTCAGCTTTGAGTAGGGCATCATTAATATTTTTACATTTGGTAGATTTTTGTAGCCAGCCACCATTTGGTATTTTGAGGCGGCAGAAGATATAGGGGCTGTCGTGCCGTTCCAGTAGAACGATTTCATCGTTTCTATGTTTTGAAATAACCGCCATATAGCAACTTTCTGTACATACTCTGTACAAATACTAGCTAGAAACGCGACTGATCACAAATGAAAGATAAGAAAATAGCAACTGTATACGACTGTACAAGAAAAAAATGACCTAGCTAAAACAAGCTAAGTCATTGAAATCATTGGTGCCCGGGGGCGGATTTGAACCACCGACACGCGGATTTTCAGTCCGCTGCTCTACCCCTGAGCTACCCGGGCATAATGGGTCAGATAGGAGGCCACCTAAGTGGGTGGATGGGTTATAGAAAAAAACGCATGACCTGTCCAGCACTCGTTTTAAAAAAATGCATAGCCGATGAGAAGTGCAGTTTTTCAGCCGTTATCAAAGGTTTAATATGTTTCGTCCGGTTCGGTTTCCGGGACATCTGCTTTCTCCCCGGGAATCACGTAGCTGCCTTTAAGCCAGCGGCCCAAATCCACATCGGCGCAGCGCGGAGAACAAAAAGGATGATGTTTAGACGAGGCTGCGTTTTTATCACATATTGGGCACAGATTATTATTGTTGGCGGCTTTCATGAATTACGTCCCTTTAATCTCGAGCTTGCTGCCGGTGCGGCGGGTGAATCTATTTAACAGCTGCGGCTGAGCCATAATCCAGTCGCGAACGGCTGGCGCGGCCTTTATGGATAGCGGA
>NVVM01000089.1 GCA_002402225.1 Alphaproteobacteria bacterium | reverse complement strand
CACAAACCAGATTAACAAAGAAAGAACGCACATCGAACGTCTCCGGTGCTTTTTTGGTGCCATTGGAAGTTTCGGTAATTGGACGTACGGACCGTGAGTGGGGTGAAAGTGTCGTGGCTTTTGTGGTTCCACAGTCTGGGCTTGCCGTGGATATTGCTTCACTGGAAAAATTATGCCTTAAAAAAATGGCCCGGTTTAAACGGCCCAAATATTATCGATTTATTGAGAAACTACCAAAAAATAATTACGGAAAAGTTCTTAAAACAACCTTGCGGGAATTGGATCTGGCCGGTGGGGATATTGATCTCCACTAATCATTTAAGATGTCGGGCAAGCTTTCCCGGAGGGTTTTATATTCTTTGGTATAATTTCCGGTCAGGGCAAAGGCCAAGGTCTCGCCATCCGGTGATTTAAGCAGAGCTTTTACATTAGTTTTATCTGCTTCTATAACCCACTGACCTTGCGCATCTGTGGCGGGTGCCGCCACGACAACCGGACAGGCAGGTGTTTTAACAATGACGGGCATGGGGCCATATTGAACGGCTGTACGCGACCCTGTCAGGGTTTTAGCAAGTGCTTTGGCTGAAATTAACAAGGGTTCTACATACATTAACACGTGACCCTCGACTTCGGCACAATCGCCCAGAGCATAAATATCAGGATCAGACGTTTCCAGATATTTATTGACAATAATGCCACGATTGTACGACAAGTCAGCCATACGGGCCAAGTCAGTATGAGGTCTAAGTCCGATTGCGGAAATAATCAAGTCTGTCTCAAGCTCATCACCATTGGATAAGGTGAGGGTAAGGCGTTCGCCTGTTTTATTGACGGCTTCAACTTTATTCCCAAAACGGAATTGACAACCTATGGCTGACAGTTCTTTTTCAAGAGCCCTTGCTGCTGGCTCGGGCAGTAAGTTTGACATACAGTGGCCAAAGATATCAATGACGTCCACATGCATGCCCGAATTTAACAAGTCATTGGCAAATTCACAGCCAATGAGACCCGCGCCAATAATCGCCACATGGGACTTTCCAACTAAATCCGCCCGGAATTTGCGGTAATCCAACAGGTCATTGACCCCGTGAATAAGATCAACCGCATCACCTGTGACCGGCGCGCGGATAACGCCCGCTCCTGTGGCAAAAATAAGTTTGCCGTATTTAATAACGTCATGCCCTAAATCAAGTTGTTTATTCTGTCGATTAATGGCCACAACCTCGGTATAGGGTATAAGTTCTACGGTTAAATCCTGAGACATGATGAGGTCATCCGGGAATTTTTTCTGGCTAAGCATGCAGGAAAGGTTGGGTTTGTAATAGAGCTTGCCATCATCGCGGCTTATGATCTTTACAGGTGTTTCTGTGTTGAGTTTCCTGAATTCTTTGGCTAGACTATAGGCAGCCATGCCACCACCAATGATCACAACGGGGTCTAATGCCTGATTAACCTGGCTTTCTGTGGTTTCCTGTTCGAGAGCAACCTTTTTTGACGGCGTGTCAGAGGATGTAATTTCGATCATTTCGAAATCCTCCTTGCCAACCCCGCAATAGGGACATGCCCAGTCGTCAGGGACATCTTCCCAACGGGTGCCGGGTTTAATGCCATCCTCTGGCCATCCTTCAGCTTCATCGTAAATCAGGTCACAGACAAGACACAGCCACTTTTTCATTTCAACGGATAACTTTCCAGTATTCTGAATATATTTCACTTTAAGGAAATCATATCCTAATGACTTGTCATAATGCCGTCTTGCACTTATGCGCCCAATCATTTGTTTGACAAGGCTTTTAAGTGTTATAAATTATATTGATCCAATAATAATGTTTTTTTACTTAAACGGTTATGTTAATATATGCCCCCCCATATGGTTTTAATAGGTATGAAGTATGAARAGCAAAAGAACATGGTTGATTACAGGAGTGAGCAGCGGGTTTGGCCGGGCCATATCCTTGGCTGCCCTTGAGCATGGCGATACTGTCATCGGAACGGTGAGGAGCGATGCCGATAAAATGGCCTTTGAAGCGTTGGCTTCCGGGAGGGCGACGGGCAAGATATTGGACGTTCGTGATGACGATGCCATAAGGCGTGTTGTGGCGGAAGCGGCTGAGATAACAGGATCAATCGATGTTCTTGTCAATAATGCGGGCTATTGCTTGATAGGGGCTATTGAGGAGGCAAGCTTGTCAGAAATACGGTCACAGATGGAGGTTAATTTTTTCGGTGCCGTTGCTGTATTGCAAGCTGTATTACCTTATATGCGTAAGAAAAAATCTGGCAGTATATTTAACATCACCTCGGTCAGTGGAATTGCCTCATGGGCAGGCATTGGATATTACTGTGCCAGCAAACATGCATTAGAGGCGGTTGGCAAAGCACTGGCACAGGAAGTCGTCGGAATTGGTATTCGCGTAACCAATGTGGCCCCGGGGGCGTTCAGGACAAATTTTAACAAGGCAAACTCCCTGACCCATACGGAGGTTGAAATTGATGATTATAGTCATAGTTCTGGCCTTTCCCGGAAATTAATAGCCGATAACGCAGGGAAGGAAGCGGGAAACCCCGCTCTGGCAGCTAAGGCAATTATGACCGTGCTTGAGGCGAAGGAGGCACCACTGCATTTATTACTTGGATCGGATGCTATATATTATGCTGGTCAGCAACATAGCGCTTTTGCGGCTGAAGTGAGCAACTGGATGCCGGTCAGTATCAATGTGAATCATGACGATTCCTCATACGACAGACATGAATAAATAGGTTATCACCTATTGTCAGGGATCATACCGTATTATTTTTGCAGACTATTTCGGATGACTTTTGCTATTTCTTCCCAATTATAACATCTATATTGGCAATATTCAGACTTATCTTCAATTTCATTAAGATGGTTATTGGCGATGAATTGTATGCGGAGGGAGTCGGGTACATGTTCAGCAACAGATTTATGATGATGAGATACGTCATCAATAAAAATAAGCTTTTCAGAAGTCATCTTGCTAATAAGATTTAATATAGGGCCCTTGGGACCGTTATTTGTAATTAAAGGGTAGTTAATACCCTGTTTAATAAGCTGTTTACGGCGCCTATCTGCAAATGAATGCGGAATATTTGTCACAATAACGATATCGCAAATCTCGGAGAGACTTTTTAAGTTTTCTGCGGAATTTTTGACTAAAGGTTGTTTATCAACATAATTCTCAAAAAAACCATTAAATATAGCTTCAAACAAATCCCGACCAACGGCTTCATCGCTGTCCTTATATTTTAAGTTCCCCTCAAAAGCATAGCTTTTAAAGTTTACGTACATGCCCTGGGTTTCAAGGTATTCTGAAAAAATATCGGCAAAATGTAAAATAACCTCATCGGCATCGGAAATAATAACTGGGCGTGATCGGCCAAAGGAAAGAGCCTTTAACTGCTCTAATGCAAACTCCATAGTTTTTAACCTCAGAAATTTAAGTAGGGTCTAGGGACTTTAAATATATGGGATTTTTTCTTAATTCACTGAGTGGTATATCATATAAACTTGCCTTACGGTTATTAAATCTAAACTCACATTCTTTCAGGTGCAGATAGAATGTTTTCTCAGCAAGGCCATTACAAAGCATCTTGATTTGGAAGCATTCTATTAGCCTATATTCGCATACACTTGACAAACCATTTTTTTTCCCACATGATTACTTTAACGTTTAAGTAGTCGTGTTATTTTTAGCTTAATCGTTTAATTAAAAAGGCTATAAAAAAATAAATTTCAAGGTATGGAATTGAAATATGAGAGTGTCATGATCCCGTGTAATTTAGTATTATATGGTATGGCTTGAGTGAATTTAAATTAAAATAATCACACTGGGTTCGTGATAATAAATATAGTAATAGCATTAAAATTCAGGGAGCAGAACGGATGCAAAAAATCGATATAAATTCAGGGTTTCAGGTTGATATTTCTCAACGAAAAAACAGCAGTATAGGGCCTAAAAAAGGTATTTTAAATAAATCTTTGCCAAGTATAATTCCAAGTATAATTCCAAGTATAATTTTAGCTGGTGTCGCGTTCCATATCCTGTTTTCACAACAGGCAATCGCACAGCAGAATGCCAATGGCATGACTCAGAAGAATATTGATGAGCTGGAAGATATCGTGGTTATGGGAGATCCCGTGGGCCTGCTGGAAAATAGTCCTACGGATTCTGTATTTGGTCTAAAGCGGTCTATTCTTGAAACGCCACGTTCTATCAGCGTGATAAGTGTTAAAACGATGGAGCGTTATTCCATTGAAGACATAGATGATTTTGTTACCACGACACCTGGTACATTCGGCGGAAGTTTTTTCGGGGTTCCGGGTTCTATCAGCATCCGTGGATCCAGAGCGGACAACTACTTTCGCGGCTTTAAGAGGGTTGTAAATAACGGATTTTTCCCCACACCGATTGGGGCCGCTGAAAAGGTAGAGATTATCCGTGGGCCAACGCCCGCAATTTTCGGGGCAGGTCGTATTGGTGGTTTATTGAATCTTGTGCCAAAGACTGCACGTGGTGAGGGCATGACCTCAGATGATGGTCCCTCCGGCAATGTTAAACTGACTATGGGAAGTTACGATAAAACCAATATATCCGGTGAAGTAAACCTGCCATTTTTGCTGGCTGGGAGAGAAACCGGTGTTTCCATATATGCGGAATATGAAGATTCTAAAAGTTATTATATCAATCGTGAGCCCACACATAAACTGGTGCAAATCAATTTAACCCATGAATTGAATGAAAGCATGAAAGTTGAATTCGGTGGCATGTATTATAAGTCATCAGGTTATTATCAAACGCCGGGCTGGAACCGCCTGACCCAGGATTTGATTGATAATGGTAATTATATTACGGGCCGGGATACGGACCTGGCTGATACTGATGGTAATGGTCGTCTGACCCCAAATGAGGTTGACGCGGCGGTGGGCACATTCTTTGGCACTTCCAATATTCGTACCCTGATCGATTTTGGATTTTTTGGTGTTGCACCGGCTTACGGCCTTGATGAAGGTGTTGGGGTAGCAAAGCTTGATCCTCGAACGGTTTTTCTTTCAGAAAATGATGAAATAGCAGATTCTGAGAATATCACTCTATATTTTGATCTGGTTAAAGAATTTGAAGATTCTGAACTAAAATTTCAGGTCTTTTACGATAAACTTGATGCCCGAATAGGGGTGAGTACCGGCTTTGCGGCGGATCATCAGGTCAATACAATTGAAGCGCGCGTTTCGTATGACTTCTCGGTCAAAATCAACGATAGTTCCTATGTTGATTTCTATGCCACCGCCTCACACAAGGTTTATAATTCTGAATTAAGGGAGAATTTTCTCTCCGGTTATCTGGTTCTGGATCGCCGCGACCTGATATTCGGTGCCACGGGAAGCGATATTTTCGATACCCCCTTCACACAGGAACTTGGCGGAATTGGTATTGGCTGGGATAGCATTTTTAATTCCCAGTATAAAAATACCGGCGCGGCACTTGTCGCAGATATCCGCCTGGGTGAAAGGCTTTCTGTGCTGCTGAATGGCCGATATGATAACTATTCTGCACGGTCCATTGACACCGGAGCCACCGTTTTTGATCCATCGCTTTCCAATACGGAATTTACCTCAAATGAAGGTGACTTTTCATATTCTGCAAGTGTCAGCTATATGTTCCCGGTGGGTATCGCGCCCTATTTCACTTATGCCCAAGGGGCCAATATTCTTGAAAACTCAAATGGGGGGGTTAGCCCGGGAACGATCCGTGGGGGCAGTATCCTCGCGAATTCCCAATTGATTGAGGCCGGTGTGAAGTTTTCCCTGCTGGAACATCGTTTGAACGGTTCTATCGCATATTATGAGCAGAAACGCGCCATTATTGATCCGTTTGGAAATGTTGACGGTGAGAATAGCGAAGGCGTTGAAATTGAACTGCGTTATATCATTGATGACCACTGGACATTGACAGGGGCGGCGACATTCCAGGATATTCAGGTTCTGTCACCGGGGGTATGCTTTAGCGGACGCGGGGAATTTTTAAATATTCCAGGTTCCGTTGTCGGTTTGACACCGCAGCAAAGCTTTGGCGGTATTTTCGCAGCCTTGAATGCCAGTTGCCTGCCTGAGTTACAGGAAGGCTATAAACGCAGTTCTCTTCCTGATGAACTTTATTCTTCATTTATTACATATACGTCCCATCAGGATGCAGAAGTGGTTTACGGTGGTACATTTGGTGGGACATATGTTTCACAAACAAGTGGTAAAATCAACAATGCCATTGTCTTTCCTTCTTATTGGAATTTCCGGGCGGCTGCATTTGTAGATATTGGACGGTTCAACATTACGGCAACGGTGTCCAATATCTTTAACGAAAGATATTTCACACCGCTTCAGGGCGTGTTTGAAGAGGTTGCCGCACTGCCGGGTGTAGGGCGTGAATTCAGGGTTAGTGGTAAGGTCAAATTCTAAAAACACTGATATTGTGACAGGACCTGAAAACCTGCGCAAAGACAAAGCAAGTCGCCTTATTGATTGTAGTTATCCTTCTGGGAAACAGACATTTTTAATAAATGCTGTTACCAAATACAGAAGTGGATCCCATTCGTTAGACAGTTTTGCGGCTTAGTTAAGGTAGGTTTGATGTTTTCATGTTCATTTATGCCGCTTTTGTCCATATGGGATCATGACCCCATATGGAATTTGAATAAACCTCATTATTGATGCCGCGCCGCACTTCGCTGCCGGTCTCAAAAACATGGAGCTTAATACTGGCGGAGTGTTGCTCTGGTCAATAGCGTAATATTACGCCGCCTCAGTGGGGGATTATTGCACCGRCGTTCTCAMMMKGSSRKTWKAWWKWMAKAKTGGTMSGRWSYSAAWYWGYYRRRKYWMKSKRSCMWSRYGYYMCMGKRWSAKRYMKKSMWSASTYRKYTWKSSKKSMWTGTTATATGAAATGCAGATATGATTTGCTGGTGGAAAACAGACGGCCCTATATATTCGGACAAGTTAAAATGGTCAGAAAAATCTTTTTTTGGACTACAGTATGGTTTCCATGCCGTTATCCCGTAATGAGTGTGACGTTGATATAATTTTATTCGCTATATTTATYMWWKSCCSYWWRARWRGYWMWMYKWSYSWYRTYCCGTYAAACAGGRTTAGGGATATTRTAGAATGACGGTGACATCAGACTTTTATGAYTGGAAYGAAGGWATTACGGCGYTGTTTGAAGCGTCCGGTAAYCGTGCGGTTTYGGAAAATCTGTTYAAKGTTATATCTTYGCKGGTCCYCATAGAAAGYTTYATCGTTTTYCAGTATCACAAGGCRGGGATTCCGGMAAYATTATATGARAATCTRAATAATATGGAYCACCRGAAWAAYCTGAAAAGYTATCTGGASGGGSCTTATCTTCTGGAYCCYTTCTATCAGCATTTYGCCGAGGGKRAYATTCAGGGGCCGTTGAGGTTGCAGGACATTGCCCCGGATCATTTTCTGAAAWGTGATTATTACCGTAGCTATTATAAATTTTCCGGCCTGCGGGATGAGGTTAATATCTTTATTCCCCTGTCCGACCAATCTACTATTACGCTGGCTTTGGGGCGCAAGGCGGGYAGGCGGGGCTTTGGCAAGAAAGAGCTTGCCATATTRCAGGATATGATGCCCGTTCTGAATTCTATATGCCGAAAACAATGGCAGAATAGCGGGGCAAAAGCAGCACAGGGCAATATCCGCTTCATTCAGGCATTGGAGACTTTTGGCACRTCTTACTTGTCTGCCAAGGARAGTGAAGTCCTGCATTTATTGCTGATGGGTCATTCGGCAAAATCCACGGCGGGCCGTATGGGWATYTCGCCGGGTACGGTCAAAGTTCACCGTAATAATATTTATRCCAAACTTGATATTRGYTCACAGACCGAGCTRTTCTCCCTGTTCATAGGCGCATTRGCCCATATGACCGGGGACGGGTYGGAGGATCCCCTGATCGCTTATCATCAATAATCCCTATAACTTTGGATATATGGATAGATGGGCCGGGACGGTGTAAAATAATCCAATCTATTATCCGGAGTTTGAAATAATGAAACTGAACGACCAAACCTTATTGCATGATCAGGCCTTTACAGATGGTGAATGGCGGGCCGCAAAAGACGGCAAGACCTTTGATGTCACCAACCCGGCAACAGGTGCGCTTTTGGCGTCCGTGTCTGATATGGGTACAAAAGA
>NVVM01000088.1 GCA_002402225.1 Alphaproteobacteria bacterium | reverse complement strand
CGGCCCATGACCTTTATGAAAATTTCGGCATTACGGCAGAGGCGATTGTTACTGCGGTAAAAAACAAACTTTAATTTAAGAAACGGAGAATATATCCATGACTATTCGTGTTGCAATCAACGGCTTTGGCCGGATCGGACGTTTGGCCCTTCGGGCAATTTATGAATCAGGCAGAGACGATATTGAAATTGTCGCCATCAATGATCTTGGGGCGATTGATATGAACGCCTATTTGCTCAAAAGAGATTCTGTCCATGGCACCTTCCCGTTCGATGTCAATGTCGATGGTGATATCATGAATTTGGGCCGCAATCCCATCAAAGTTACCGCTGAACGCAATCCCGCTGATCTGCCATGGGCGGATCTTGATGTTGATATTGTGTATGAATGCACCGGTTTCTTTGCCTCCGACGAAGGGTCTCAGGCCCATCTTGATGCCGGCGCAAAAAAAGTGCTTATTTCTGCCCCCGCCAAGAATGTCTCGAAAACCATTGTTTACGGTGTCAACCATGATACCCTGACCGCTGATGATGTGATTGTTTCCAACGCCTCCTGCACCACAAATTGTCTGGCCCCTGTGGCTCAGGTGCTGCATAATACGGTTGGCATTGAAAAGGGAATCATGACCACAATTCATGCCTATACCGGTGACCAGCGGGTTTTGGATACCTTGCATAGTGATCCGCGCCGCGCCCGTGCTTGCGGCCTGAGCATGATACCAACATCAACCGGTGCCGCGCGCGCGGTTGGCTTGGTTCTGCCGGAACTTGCCGGCAAGCTGGACGGCACATCCGTGCGCGTCCCAACGCCAAATGTCTCCATGATCGATCTGACATTTGTGGCCAAAAAATCAACGACTGTTGATGAAATCAACGGCGCCATTCAAGAAGCCGCCAATGGCCGTCTGAAAGGCGTTCTCGCCTATATCACAGAGCCAACCGTATCCATTGATTATAACCATGATCCGGCAAGTTCAAGCTTTGATGCGTCACAAACATCCGTATTGGACGGCAATCTTGTTCGTATTTTAAGCTGGTATGACAATGAGTGGGGTTTCTCCAACCGTATGTCAGACACCGCCAAGGTTATGGCCGGCCTATAATTCATGACACACTATAAAAATATTGCAGATCTGGGCGCGCTTGATGGCAAGCACGTCCTTATTCGTGCCGACCTTAATGTCCCTATGGGCAAGGATGAGGACGGCAAATCTTTTGTCACCGATGATACCCGCATTCGCTCCGTAGCCCCAACCATTCTTCATTTGATGGATAAGGGCGCACGCGTCATCGTTATGTCCCATTTTGGTCGCCCGAAAGGCGAAGTCCGGCCGGAAATGTCGCTGGAGCAACTGGCGCAGCCCCTGTCCAATGTCTTGAAAAAAGCCGTGGTTTTTATCAATGACTGCACCGGTGATATTGTGGCAGAAACGCTGGATGCCATGGAGGATGATGCGGTGCTGTTGCTGGAAAATCTGCGGTTTCATCCSGGCGAGACGGCCAATGATCCTGACTTTGCCAAGGCCTTGGCCGATAATGCGGATTTTTATGTTAATGAGGCTTTCTCCTGCAGTCACCGCGCCCATGCCTCGACCGAGGCTATTGCCCATCTCCTTCCCTCAGCAGCGGGCTTATCCCTTGAAAAAGAATTGACCGCCCTTGAAAAAGCTCTTGGCAATCCGCAGCGCCCCCTGTGCGCCGTTGTCGGCGGGGCCAAAGTTTCCAGCAAGCTCGATGTTCTGACCAATCTGGTGGAAAAAGTCGATCATCTGATCATCGGCGGCGGCATGGCCAATACTTTCCTTGCCGCAAAGGGGGTTGATGTGGGCAGYTCACTCTGYGAGCATGATCTGGCMGRYACCGCGCGGGCSATYCTTGTCAAGGCGGGCGAGCAAAATTGCGTGATCCATCTGCCCACCGATCTTGTGGTGGCCAAGCAATTCAAGGCGGGCGCAGAAAACCGCGTCATTTCCCTTGATGATGTCGCATCGGATGACATGATTTTAGACGTTGGCCCGGCCACTGTGGCGGATCTTGCTGAAATGCTGAAAAGCTGTAAAACCCTGATCTGGAACGGCCCTATGGGGGCCTTTGAAATTGCGCCCTTCGATGCGGCAACCGTTGCCCTAGCCAAGGCCGCCGGAAGCCTGACCGCAGAGGGGGCCATGGTTTCCGTCGCCGGCGGCGGCGATACGGTCGCGGCCTTGAACCATGCGGGCGTTGCCGATCAGTTTTCCCATATTTCCACCGCTGGCGGTGCCTTCCTCGAATGGATGGAAGGCAAAGAACTGCCGGGCGTTAAAGTGCTGGAGAAATAGGTAGGATCATGACTCAAACGCAGCTCTATCTGATATCGCCGCCGGCTTTTAATCTGGATGATTTTGCCGAGCAGTTGCAAGAGGCTTTGGCGGGCGGGCCTGTCGCAAGCCTGCAATTACGTATGAAAGATGCCGCTGACGAAGAGATTATTAAGGCCGCAGAAATGCTAATGCCGATCTGTCATGCCCATGATGTTGCCTTTATCCTCAATGACCGCGCTGATATTGCCAAAAAAATTGGCGCCGACGGCATTCATCTGGGTCAAGGTGACATGAACTACAGCGATGCCCGCGCCATTGTCGGTCCTGATATGGCGATCGGCGTGACCTGTAAAGATAGCCGCCATCTGTCCATGATCGCGGCAGAGCAAGGGGCGGATTATGTGGCCTTTGGCGCATTTTTCCCGACCCAAACCAAAAAGAACAGCTCGCCCGCTGATAAAGAAATATTGTCATGGTGGGTTGAGCTATTCGAAGTACCTTGCGTTGCTATTGGCGGCATAACCGTGGAAAATGCCAAAGAACTGATTGATACAGGCGCAGATTTTCTTGCGGTATCGGGTGGTATCTGGCACCACAGCCWGGGGCCAAAGGAAGCCGTAAAGCAGTTTAATATATTATTCAGCGCCTAATGCCCTGCGCGAGCTTGCCCTGTTAACGGCCCGTACTGATCTTTGCCTTGCCTGCTTTTTCTTCTGATTTTTATGGGCAAGTTTTTGCCGTTTTCTCCACCAGACCGCCCCGCCAATGGGCAAGCCTAGCATGGTCAGCCAAATGGGCCCTTTATACAAACTTGTGTCCAGTGATGCCGATTTCGGCCCCATAATATAACCCTCGTAGGTTGCCCGGGCTTCGACAAAGATATAATCTCCCTGCCCCGCCAATTCAAATTTAATCAGACCCGTACGGGCAATATCCTGAACAGCTGATAAATCCAGATATTTATGACGCATTTCGAAAAGGCCGTCATAGCCATCCCGCCGGGTTTCCAATATTGCATCGGTTATCCTGAAATGCTGCCTTAAGCGCGCGTTGTCACCGGGATCACTATATATCCCCAGCATAAGGCTCTTTTGGCCTACGGGCTCCTGCGTGACATCTCTGCGGCGCATGGTCGCGCCATAGAATACATTCCGGCCAATGGTCAACTGCGCGACCTCCCCCTCGTTGGTCATATCAATAACGCTGCGAGAAATATAATGATAATCCGTTTGGCCCGAAATTGATTTTTTTCGAAAAACAGGCCCCGAATGTCGGATAATTTTTCCGGTATTTTCCAGACTGGATTTGCCAACCGTGCGTACCCATTCCTTGTCATCCTGAAACATAAAATTAACAATCACTTTAGTGAGCACAAATTCATCCCCCATGGGCAAATGTTGCCGTAGATCAATCTGTCCCTGATATTTCTGCGGCTCTGAAATCAATATATTCTGCTCCGCAAGYTGGGCCTTGCCGGACAAGCTTGTTGCCCCAACGGGAAGTGGGAGAAGAAACATCAGGATAGAATAGCCGATAATAGAAAAATACTTAATATTCATATTTCTCTCTCAATTTAAAGAACACCGAAATTTAAATGCCCGAAATTTAAAAAAGGATGTTATGCGCAATATCTTCACCTTTTGTTAAGGAATTGAGAGACTTTTATCCAATTGCTAATTAATCGACATAATCCTATAAATGGGTCATGAGCGAGATAACCATCACCAAAATTATATCGGAAGAAGACCTGAACCGCTGTTTCCAAATCCGCGCCACCGTGTTCGTTGAAGAACAAAATGTGCCCATGGATGAGGAAATTGACGGATTAGACGGACAGGCCGATCATTTTCTATTGTATTGCGGCCAGATTCCGGTCGCAACGGCCCGTGTACGTTACCTGAATGACTTGGCCAAAATCGAGCGGGTCGCGGTATTAAAGGGCAATAGGGGGCATAGGATAGGTCAACAATTAATGGGTTTTATCATGGCTGATATTAAGAAAAATCCGCAACTAAAACGCATGAAGCTCGGCGCGCAGCTTCAGGTCATTGCMTTTTATGARAARCTTGGTTTTACYTGCYRCGGYGATATTTTYCTSGATGCCGGTANTCAGCACCGCTGGATGATATGCGAGATAACATAAAGCCTAACATATTTTTTGCCCCATAGGTTCACCCTTTATTTCATTAAATACTATTTATGAAGAGAATAAGCATGGATTCTTTTTGGATCGATTTTTGACATCGCTATTGCAGCTTCCATTACTATCTTTGAGGCTAAGGTCGGATCAATAGTATCTTTTCCCAAAACCATCAACTGTTGAGCCGAAAGCCCATAAATATATGGCCAGAACATATGTGGCTGTTTATTTACAATCAAGGTATTGCGGCTGATATTCCAGTATTTCCAAAGAAGTTCTTCACTGGTTTTTTTAGGCATGTTCTTTTCAGGAAGGTCGGGCGTACCATAATCATCATACCCGATTCTTGAACTTACACGCATGATTATTTCCTTCAAGTTCGGCAATGGCTTCTTCAGTTGCTGGACAGCCCCACCTACAAAACCCCAGACTGAGTGTTGTCCCTCAGTATTGGAAATAAGGCATTCGTTCAGAAACGGCCCAGTATAGAAAATTTCCCCGCTTTTTGTTTTCACCTCGGCAAATGCTTGTTCTAACGTTATTTTACCATCGGCTACGAATCCATCTCTGATAGCCATTTGGCATGAAAATCCCGCCATTGCCCCAAGCGTCGTGAGAATAGTTTCAATATGAACGCCTTCTGGACTACTTTGTTCTGCTAGAATTAGTTGTGTTATTTGTGCTGCAACCTCTTTAGGTGTCGGTATCTTTTCTTCATTTGATTTATTTTTAGAATCAATACTCCGTAACATCTCAAGCATCTTGGGACTATCCAGAAGTTTTGCCTTATCAGTTTGCCAATATGTTTTACTATTTCGGTCTTCATTGATGAGTAGGCGATCAGCCAGAGTATTTTTACTTAACAATAGGGCGAATAAAATCATCGCTGTCGAAAAAATACCCGCGCGTTTAAATGAATACATGAATGCTTCCTATTTAGTTTCACTGCGTAAATTAAAAGAGTATGAGGGCAAAATAAATTGATTCCGATCACACCTATAGCAGCTATATTTTCATCGACGCCGGTATCCGGCATCGCTGGATGAGCCTTGATATTGATTAATCAGACTTTTATCTGAGACGCCCATTTTTCGGCCAAGTCTCCCGCATAGGGCAGCTTGTATTTTTCGCCTTGAAAACCCTTGATAATCAGTAATATCCACAGAATAAATCCAATGATCATCACAATCGGCATCAAGGGAATGCCTATCAGGCTAATGGATAACGCAATCTGCAATAAACTGATCCCGCCAAAAACCACAATGGCCTGCATGGCGTGGAAGCGAACGTCCTGATCTTCCTTTTCCAGTAGGAAAAAAATCAATCCCGTTACCCAACCAAATACGTAACATAGGCCCGAGGCAACATTTTTATCTAATCCCGTGGATGTTTTGCTCATTTTCTTTCCCTTTATTTTTAATATAAAAAAATTATATGATATTTTTGATATAATGAAACTATACAGCAATTGTGCCAAAAATTCTACCATACGAAAATCAGGCGACTTATGACACATAACCTGCCCATATTATATAGCTTTCGGCGCTGTCCTTATGCGATGCGCGCGCGTCTCGGGCTGCAATATGCCAAAATCAAAGTTGAATTGCGCGAGGTGGTTTTAAAAGATAAACCGGCTGAGATGATCGCCGTCTCACCAAAGGCGACGGTGCCCGTTTTATGGCTTTCTGATCACGAAATAATTGATGAAAGTTATGATATTATCAAATGGGCCATCAGCCAGAATGACCCTGACAACTGGCAACTGTCCTTGCCCCAAAGTGATGAACTGGTGAAAATCAATGACGGGGCGTTCAAAACAGCTCTGGATAAATACAAATATGCCTCTCGCTTCCCCGAGCAGGAACCCGCATTTTATCGGTCGCAGGGTGAGACTTTCCTGAAGCAGTTGGATCAATTGTTACGGCAAGGCCCTTTCCTGCTTGGCGGGCAGGAAACGCTGGCTGATATTGCTATTTTCCCCTTCGTTCGGCAGTTTGCCCATGTGGATAAGACATGGTTTTTTACCGCGCCCTACCCTCAATTGCACCGATGGTTAAACGACWATTTCAGCCATGAAAATTTCACCAACATCATGATCAAATATACGCCATGGCAACAAGGTGATCAGGAGATATATTTCCCTGATTCGCGAGAACATCCCTTTTAATCATCTTGTTTTTCTGATCTGTATCAAGGTCTTCCCGTATCTCTTGGCGCATCCTTCATATGATGGTAAACTTTGCGCATGAACGGAGAATAAAGATGGATATATTAAGTCTGGATAAAGTTGAGTTCATAATTTCAATGGCAAGAGAATTAGGTGAATCATCGCGCGCTATCATTGGTGAAGAACTGGCGGATGACACCGCACCCCGTCATTACTCTGAATTTACCCTCGCCGCCAAGGCTGATACTTCTATGAGCGAAGATAATGCAAGTGATTCAACCTATCAAGAATTAAAATCTGTCATTAACGGGATGAACGAAGAAGAACGAAACGAGCTTGTCGCTTTGATGTGGCTGGGTCGCGGTACTTATGCGTTATCCGACTGGAGAAACGCCGTAGAAGAAGCGCGGGACGCCGGCAATGACCATACCGCAGAATATTTAATGCGCACCCCTTTATTRCCYGACTATCTTACCGAGGGCCTGGCCCTTATAACAGATGAATAGATCCGATAATGCACTAGTTTCCGCTTAATTTTCCCAATGCCGTGCGATCCAATTGATATCCAGTCCATTCCGTCTGAGCCTTCGCGCCAAGGGCTTCATAAAAATTGATGCTTGGGGTATTCCAGTTAAGTACCGTCCAGTCCATACGCCCGCAGCCCTCATCATAGGCCCTGACAGCCAAATGAAGGACATTGCCTTGCCCAGCCCACTGCCCCGACTGGACGGGGCGACATAAAGATCCTCTAAATACAGGTTCGGGCGGCCTAAAAATGTGGAATAGCTGTAAAAAAACAGCGCAAAACCTTTGGGAAGGCCATTTATTTCCCCTATGATCACATAGGCGGTAGGGCGATCCCCAAATAATGCCTGCGCAAGCCCATCTTCGGTCGCCACTACTTTATGCCGTAATTTCTCGTAATCCGCCAGCGCTTTGATAAAATCCAAAATCAAAGGGACGTCCTGTTGCTCTGCTGGGCGAATGGATAATTGGCGGTTTGTCATAGGCGTTTTTCCACTTTTAAGACCGTAGAATCTATGCCAATCACCTTGACTTTATCATTTTCCTTGGCCTCAAAATCGCCCTCAACGCTCCAGTTGCTATCGCCGATACGGACTTTGCTTTTGCCGTTTTTCATATCCCGGATCAGATTATAGGTTTGGCCGATATATTGATGGCCGCGCTGATTTAAATTWGTATCATCCGTTTCGATAGGGTTTCTTTTCAAAAAAGCCCGGCCCGCAAAAACGCTGATAATACTTAAGATCGCAAAGATTATAAATTGTATTTCCCATGAAAGACCCGGGTCAAAAAATACGATGGCACCCACAATAACGCTGGCAATGGCCATCCATAAAAACACAACGCCGGGGGCGGCTAATTCCAATCCGATCAACAGCAGTGCCGCAACAAACCATGTCCAGTGATTTAATATAAGCTCATCCAAAAACTCCATCTCTCGCTCCTTTAAAATATTTTTATCGTCATGGCTTGCCTATTTTAAGAACCAGACCTTGGGCCAGAACTTGGCACAGAGCCTGATGGCGTATTTGGCGCTTTGCTGATATTTTTCAGCATATCCGTCATACCGCCAAGGGCCCCGATAACGCCGCTGGCCTCCAGAGGCATAAAGACAAGCTTCTCATTAGGCGAATTGGCAAATTGGCCTAAAGTTTCCACATATTTTTGCGCGATGAAATAATTGATGGCCCGGCCATCCCCGCTGGCGATGGCCTCAGAAACCATGGTTGTCGCTTTGGCTTCAGCTTCGGCTTCCCTCTCGCGGGCCTCC
>NVVM01000005.1 GCA_002402225.1 Alphaproteobacteria bacterium | reverse complement strand
AAAGATTACTGGATCACGAAGACGCCCTCAGCCGAAGCCTTCTTGAAAAGGCGGTCTTTTATGTGGTGCCCAATATGAATCCGGATGGCAGCCGGCGCGGCCATCTGCGCACCAATGCGGCCGGCGCAAATTTAAATCGTGAATGGGAAAATCCCTCCGTTGAGAATTGCCCCGAAGTTTTTTACGTGCGCGGAAAAATGGATGAAACCGGGATTGACCTTGTGCTTGATGTGCACGGCGATGAGGCCTTGCCTTATAATTTTATCGCCTGTTTTGAGGGTATAGCTGATATAGATGTTGCCCGCCTTGATCTTGCCTATGACTATCAACAATGCCTGATGCAGGTTAATCCGGATTTTCAAACAGAAAAAGGCTATCCTAAGCCCCCCGCAGGCACCGCAAATATGACCATAGGGACCAATCAGCTGGCACATCGGTATCAGGCCGTTTCCATGACCCTTGAGATGCCCTTTAAAGATACCGTCGATACGCCAAATCCGCAAACCGGCTGGTCACCGGAACGCTGCCGCAAATTAGGTCACGCGAATCTGGATGCTATTGCGGCGGTCATTGCCAGATTGTAAGAAAAGATTATAGAGTCGTGGCCCAACCACCATCAACGGTCAAGGTAACGCCCGTGACATAACTGCTGGCGGGGCAGGCAAGATAAATGGCAGCGGCCGCCATGTCCTCGGCCTCGCCAATGCGGCCCAAAGGCACCTGATCAAGCATCATTTGTTTATGATCCTGCAAAACAACTTTGGTCATTTCACTGGGGAATGCCCCGGGCGCAATGGCATTTACCGTGATTTTATCACGCGACAACCGCTTGGCCAGAACCTTGGTCATATGGATAACGGCGGCTTTGCTGGCGGAATAGCTATAGGTTTCAAAACGGGGAACCGACAGGCCGTCAACCGAGGCAATATTGATAATACGAGCCAAATTCTTATCTGTGACCGATGCCCGCAACAAGGGCAAGAATTTCTGCGTCAGGAAAAAGACTGATTTCACATTTATATCCATGACCTTATCCCAGCCGCTTTCGGGAAAATCATCAATGGGCGCGGCCCAGACCGCGCCGGCATTATTGACGAGAATATCAATCTTTTCCTCGCGGTCAGAAATTTCGGCGACAAATTTTTCAATGCCCTCGCTTGTGGCCAAATCTGCTTGCAGAGCGATACATATGCCCTTTTCCGACAATATTTTCGCGGTTTCTTCTGCCTGTTCAATATTGCGGGAACAGATATAGGTTTTAACGCCATTTTCCACATAGCCCGCCGCAATCATGGCCCCGATACCGCGTGATCCGCCGGTGACCACGGCTATTTTCCCCGAAACATCAAAGAGATTTTTCATGTGGCATCCTCTTGATTTTCCGGCAAGGCCTGAATAAAGGCTTGCCGCTCATTGCACTTGTCCACAATGCGGGTGATATTGGGGAAATCTTCCATAGGGCAGTTAAACCGCCGGGCATTATAAACCTGCGGCACCAGACAWAWATCMGCMARMSYYRCMKRATYRCCRWRRCARAASYCMYCRGAWYYWYCRWYCWBHWGYWSSRTTTCAAAGGCCTTRAAWCCTTCCAGAATCCAATGRTGRTACCAAGCGGTTTTCTGCGCGTCACTGGCGCCAAGTTCAGCCGTGATATATTTCAGAACCCGCAGGTTATCCACCGGATGAATATCACAGGCAATGATGCCGGAAAGCTGGCGCACCCGCGCGCGGCCCACGGCATCTCCCGGCAGCAGGGCCGGACGCGGATATTCTTCCTCCAGATATTCCAGCATGGCCATGGACTGGCCCATGGCCACATCACCATCGGTAAAATACGGCACAAATCCTTGAGGATTTTTTTCCAGATAGGCCGCCGCCTTATGCTCCCCGGCCAAAATGGACAGGGGGATATGCGTGCAATCCAGCCCCTTGACATTCAGGGCAATCCGCACCCGGTAAGCGGTTGAAGATCTGAAATATCCATAAAGTTCCATRYTWYTTCCCTYAGGGTGTATATTGTTTGACGACCTGATYAATRCGGCCAAAGATGGTCTTGCCCTCANMRWCGMWCRWATCAATCTCCACCCGGTCACCAAAACTCATAAAGGGCGTTGAGGGCTTGCCGTCCCTGATAGTTTCAAGGCAGCGCACCTCCGCCAGACAGCAAGAACCGTCTTTCGAGCCTTCATTGGATACGGTGCCGCCGCCGATCACCGTGCCCGCCATAAGAGAGCGCGTTTTTGCCACATGATTGATCAGCTGGGCAAAGTCAAAAGTCATATCCACCCCGGCATTGGGGGATCCAACGGTGGTACCATTGAGGATCGCATGAAGCGGCAGATGCAATTTTGTCCCATCCCATGCATCGCCCAATTCATCCGGCGTGACAAATACCGGTGAAAAAGCCGTCCAGGGTTTGGATTGGTAAAAACCAAATTGCTTGCCCAATTCCGCAGGGATTAAATTTCGCAAGGAAACATCATTCAAAATACTGATCAGCTTGATATGCCCCTTGGCGTTTTCAGTGGTCACACCAGCCGGAACATCATCGGTGATCACGGCCACTTCGGCCTCAAAATCTATGCCCCATGCTTCGGATTCCACCTCAATATCATCGCGCGGACCAATGAAGGCATCGGACGCGCCCATATAAACAAGGGGATCATTCCAGAAGCTTTCCGGCAATTCCGCGCCGCGCGCTTTGCGCACCAACTCCACATGGGTCACATAAGCGCTGCCATCAACCCAGTGATAGGMCCGSGGCAGCGGGGMATCACAGGCGGCCGGGACAAAWKCYTCGCCKTCCAGTTTKCCCGCTTGYAAATCGTCATAAATGGCAATCAATTTTGGTTCGGCTTCCGCCCAACCTTCAAGGGCCGCCTGCAGGGTGGGGGCAACGGCTTCTGCGGATACATAACGGCTCAGGTCTTTGGAAACCACGACCAATTTCCCGTCACGTCCATGTTTTAATGAGGCTAATTTCATATCTCTATTCCATTCCGTTAAATATCTTCCCGCATCAGCGGAGAATTATGACTTAAAAATCAGGTGACACAAAGCGCAAACTAAGGTWATTYTACAATTTGGCTTTACTATAATATATATTTATAGTTACAAATGAAACCTATTTCAAGATATTTAAGAACTAAAATATAAAAGGTGAGTGACAGCATATGACAGATAATAAAGATAAAACGCTGGTTCTGGAAAATTTTTTACCGTACCGGCTGTCATATCTCACCAATATTATCAGCCATCAATTGGCCCAGCTCTATACAACGCAATTTGATATTACCGCCCATGAATGGAAAATTCTGGCGATCCTTAATCGTTATCCTAATATTTCTGCGGCGGATGCCGGTGAAAAAACCGCCATGGACAAAGTCGCCGTCAGCCGGGCCGTCAAGGAATTATCTGAAAAAGCCTTGGTTCATAAAATATTTGCCGCAGAGGACAAACGGCGTTCTGTGTTGAACCTTACAGGTCAAGGCACAGATTTATTCCATAAAATCGCCCCGCTGGTCACCGAATATGAAAATGCCTTACTGGCCATATTAACGAAGCAGGAGCAGGCGCAACTCAGCCAGCTTCTCGACAAGTTAACCCACCATGTGACAGCGGTTAAACCTTAACCCTCGCTCTCGTGAACGCAGCGCTCAACAATATCTGAATTCTGCGGGAAATACTGATCAAACAGGGTGGCAATAGCCCGAAGGTAAGGCTGCCCTGCCTCTGTCAGGCCATATGCCCTCCCTGTGCGATCAAGATAACCCACGGCGACTAACCTCTCCAGATCGATTTTCTCTGCCGCAAAATCATGGGCAATATTATGCTTTTCGGCAATAGCCCACGGATCAACAGCAAAAACGCTCATCAGGGTGGATATAATCTCTCGATACATAATATCCATGGCATCAACTTTAAGGCCCCGCCGCGCCGGAAGGACGCCCTTCTCAAGGGAATCCACATAAGACTTTAAGTCAGGACTATTCTGAGCATACCCCTCCGGCAGAGAACCGATGGCAGAGGCGCCAAAGCCGATCATCGTCGTTGCGGGATCCGCGCTATAGCCTTGGAAATTACGTTTCATGCGGCCTTCTTCGCGGGCGGTGATCAGGCTGTCCTCCGGCAGGGCAAAATGATCCAGTCCGATGGCCTGATAGCCAAATTCCTGTAATTTCCGGCTTGCCAGTTCAAACATGGCTTGCCGCTCGCCTTGCTCTGGCAAATGATGCTTGTCCATCATCTGCTGATGTTTTTTCATCCACGGCACATGGGCATAACCAAAAAGCGCGATGCGGGACGGGCGATATTCATTGGTCTTGACCACGGTTTCCTCGATGGTCTCCAAAGTTTGCCGGGGCATGCCGTAAATCAGGTCAAAGTTAATATCCGTGATTCCCGCATCCCTGAACCAGCCTATATTATCCGTAATAAGCGCATCGGGCTGAACCCGGTTTATGGCCTCCTGAACATGAGGATTAAAATCCTGTATGCCAAAACTKGCSCGGTTAACGCCGCTTTTTGCATAGGCCTTTACCTTKTCTTCRGAGCAGGTGCGCGGGTCGATYTCAATCGCAATTTCCGCATCCGGCAGAATATCAAAAGACTCCCGCACCAAATTCATCAGGCTTATGAAACGGTCGGCATCAATGATGGTTGGCGAGCCGCCGCCGAAATGAATATGGCTGATTTTCTTTTGGCCGGTGATACGGCTGATCAGGTGAATTTCTTTGCGCAAAATCTCCAGATATCGCTGAACAGGTTCCATGCTATTGGAAATTTTGGTGAAACAGCCGCAGAACCAACAGAGCTTTTCACAAAAAGGAATATGAAAATAAAGACTGACCGGCTGATCCTCTGGCAAGCTCTCAAGCCATTGGGCATAAAGGCCGGGGTCAAGGCCATCAAATTCCAGTGCCGTCGGATAGCTGGTATAACGCGGCAAACGGCGCGGCATATTCGCGGTTTGTGATTTTTTACGGTTTATTGTCATACTGATCCATATGCCACGACTGACGTAGAAAACCCTGATCCAGATCAAGAAATTTCACAGATATTTCACAGATATTTCACAGGTTAAGGTAAGGGCTACATAAAGGCCTTATAGGCCATCATCGTGARAGTATCTTTAATGCCGGGAATGGTCTGCACCCGGTSATTGATATAACGGCCAATGTCTTCGTCTTCTTCCAGATGAAGCTTGATCATCAAATCAAAAGCACCGGAGACCGAATAAACCTCCTCGGTCTCTTCAAGGCTATCCACTATACATTCAGCAACATCATAAACCTTGCCAAGTTCACATTTAATCTGTACGAAAATATTCTTCATCTTTACCGTCTTTAAGGTTATGGTTTTATCATCAATTCTATTATGCAGGAAATTACAGAGTAATGCCACGCTTCACAACAGAAATAGTCGTTCGTTTCAATCATGTCGATGCTGCGGGCATTGTATATTACCCCCGATATTATGAAATGATCAATCAGGCAGGTGAAATCTGGTTTGAAGACGCCCTGGAATACCCCTATCCAAAAATGTTCGCCGAGGGCTGGGCCGTACCCTTGGCTCATCTAGAGAGCAGCTTTAAAAACCCCAGCTACCTTAATGACAGGCTGACATTTGCTCTGGGGGTTACTAAAATTGGCCGCAGCCGCATTGATCTGTCCATTGTCACAACCTGCAAGGATGAAATCCGCTTCCTCACCCGCCAGAGCATTGTCTGGGTCAATCATAAAACCATCAAATCCGCCATGATCCCGGATGACGTACGCGCAAAAATGGAAGGCTTCCTGCTTGATGAGGCCGAAGATATTTCCTTTTAGTCTCTTAAATATTCAATTCCCTCTGGCGCAAAACGAATCTCTGAATCTTGCCGGTTTCGGTTTTGGGCAGATTATCAACGAATGCAATCGCACGCGGATATTTATAGGGCGCGATGGCCTGCTTGACGAATTTCTGCAATTCTTTAATCAGGTCATCGCTGCCCTCATAACCGGACGCCAAAAGGATAAAAGCTTTGACGATCTGGCCCCGATCCGCATCCGGCGCGGCCACAACGGCGCATTCTGCCACAGCCGGATGATCCATCAGGGCTTCTTCGACTTCCGGCCCGCCAATATTATAGCCCGATGAGACGATCATATCGTCATCCCGGGCCTGAAACCAGAAATAACCATCCTCATCCATTTTATAGGCATCACCGGTCACATTCCAGCCGTCCCTGACATAAAGCGACTGGCGATCATCATTCAGATATTTACACCCTGTCGGGCCTTTTACCGCCAAGCGTCCGATCTCGCCCGCTGGCAAGGGGTTATAATCCTGATCCAGAATACAGGCTTGATAACCCGCAATGACTTTGCCCGTGGCGCCCGGGCGAATATCCTCCCCCGCCGCCGATATAAAAATATGAATCATCTCCGTCGCCCCGATGCCATCAATAAGCCGCAGCCCCGTGGCCGCCTCCCAGGCGTTAAAAGTCGGCAAGGGCAAATGTTCCCCGGCAGATACGCAGGCCTTCAGGCATGACAGATCATGATCCGCCGCATTGGCGAGCATGGCGCGGTAAGCGGTCGGCGCAGTGAAGCTCCATGTCGCCCGAAAATACTCAATGGATTCCAGATAGACCTCCGGCGTGCCCACCTCCAGCAAAACCGTGGTCGCCCCCGCATAAAACGGAAAGGCCAACAAGGCGCCAAGCCCAAAGGTAAAAGCCAAAGGCGGGCTGCCGATGATCACATCATCTTCCCCAATGCCAAGCAAGCGATCCCCCACGCAATGACACATGGACATAATGTCCTGATGATAATGCATGGTGCCTTTGGGATGTCCCGTGGTGCCGCTGGTAAAGGCGATCAGGGCGATATCCTTGGCCGCCGTATCCACCGGCTCAAAATCCACAGGCTTGTCCTTCAAGAGAAGATCAAGCCCGGCATCTTTCCCATTGAAATARTGCAAATKCTTCAGAACCGGYGCGGCGGMTTTTGCMWKTTCCAGYTCCTCTGCCAGACCCGCATCACATAAMCCAAGGGAGAYTTCGGCYTTYGTGATCACSGGRATCAAATCCCGCGCCCGCAATAAAGGCATGGTGGCCACTGCAATGCCGCCGGCCTTTAAAACCGCAAACCAACAGGCAACCATCATGGGATTATTCGCGGATCGCAATAAAACCCGATTGCCCGTGATCAAGCCCATATCCTCTACCAGAACATGGGCAATCTGATTGGATTTTTCGAAAAGATCGCGGTAAGTCCAGCTTTCATGGGGGGTTCTGATCGCTATCTTTTCGCCGCGCCCCGCCGCCATATTTTTATCCAGTAACTGGCAAGCCGCATTTAACCTACCCGGAAATTCAAGCGCGGTAAAATCACAGGTAAAATCTGGCAAATCATTCTCATCCGGCAGATTATCCGCCGCGAATTGATCTGCATAGGCCGTTAGCTCAGACATATATCACGCTTCCTCTTTGCTGATACTGCCGTTTTTGATCCGTCGCGTTTTGCCGTAATTTTACGGCTTATTTTTTATATTGGCCCGTCTTGATTTTTATATTGACCCGTCTTGATTTTTATATTGATAAGGGATTAAGGCTTGCCCTGCAATGATTATTTTCTGAACTTCCGACGCGCCTTCATAAATGCGCAGGCTGCGGACTTCCCGGTATAGTCTTTCCACCACCTCACCAAAAACCACGCCCTGCCCGCCAAAAATCTGAATGGCATCATCAATGATCTTTTGCGCGGCTTCCGTGGCGTAAAGTTTCGCCATGGCGGCCTCGCGGGTGATGCGATTCATCGCACGATTTTTGGCACAATCCTTGGCCCATGCGGCCCGATAGATCAGCAAGGCGCTGGCATCAATATTCAGCGCCATATCGCCAAGTTTGCTCTGGATGATCTGCAAATCTGTCATCAGTCCACCGAACATTTTGCGGCTTGTGGCGCGCTTCATGGCTTCGTCCATGGCCCGCTTGGCAAAACCCATGGATGCCGCGCCAACGGTGGTGCGGAACACATCCAGCGTCGCCATGGCATATTTAAAGCCGCGTCCCTCTTCCCCGATCAAGGCCGATTTCGGCACCCGGCATTCTGTGAAGGTAATTTTGGCGAGGGGGTGGGGGGCTGTGACCTCGATCTTTTCCGCAATGGCAAGSCCTATGGTTTTGGCATCCACGATGATCGCCGAAATGCCTTTGGTGCCKYYRCTYYYYTCTTCWCGGGCAAAAACCGTATAATAATCCGCAATGCCGCCGTTAGAAATCCATGTCTTGCAGCCATTCAGAATCAGCTCATCGCCCTCTTCCCGATAGCGGGTCGTCATGGCGGCCACATCTGATCCCGCATGCGGTTCGGACAAGGCAAAGGCCGCAATTTTTATCCCCTTGCCCACGTCAGGCAAATAGGCGTTTTTTTGATCTTCCGAGCCGAATAAAGACAGGGTGCCGCTGCCAAGCCCCTGCATGGCGAAGGCAAAATCGGCCAAGCCATCATGGCGGGCCAATGTTTCCCGTATCAGGCATAAGGACCGCACGTCCAGTTTTTCAAATACCCCGCCATAAGCTTTTGGCACCGCATAACGCAACCATCCGGCCTGCCCCAGTCTTTTAACCAGCATCCGGCACATGTCATCCGCCCTTGATCGGTCATGGGAAATATCGGTCAAATGTTCCGCGCACCAATGGTCAAGATCCAGAGCGAGTTTTTTATGGCCCGTATTCAGAAAAGGCCAGTCAAGATAAGTCTGATCCATTTCAATCCCCTTTAAACTTGGGTTTTTCCTTAGCCACAAAGGCCTCATAGGCCCGCCGGAAATCTTCTGTCTGCATACAAATCGCCTGAGTCTGTGCCTCGGCCTCGATGGCCATATCAAGCGGCATGCTCCATTCCTGAACCAGCATGGTCTTGGTCATCATATGACCAAAATTAGGGCCATCGGCAAGGCGCGTGGCATAGGCTAGGGCCGTATCGAACAAGTCATCTGCGGCAACTATTTTATTAAAATAACCCCAGCGTTCGCCTTCATCGGCCTTCATGGCGCGGCCCGTATAGAGCAGGTCGGCGGCCCGGGATTGTCCAATGGCGCGCGGCAACATGGCGCAGGCCCCCATGTCGCAGCCGGCAAGACCAACGCGGGTGAAAAGAAAGGCTGTCTGACATTCCGGCGTCGCAAAACGGATATCCGAGGCCAGTGAAATCATCGCGCCGGCTCCGACGCAAATACCATCTGTTGCGGCAATGATCGGCACCTTGCAATTGATCATCGCCTTGACCAGATCACCGGTCATACGGGTAAAATCCAAAAGCCCCTTCATATCCATATCCAATAGCGGCCCGATAATATCATGGACATCGCCGCCGGAACAGAAGTTGCCGCCATTACTGGCAAAAACCACCGCTTTCACGTCATCGGCATAAACCATGTCACGAAAAACATCCCGAAGTTCCGCGTAGCTGTCAAATGTCAGCGGATTTTTCCGGTCCGGCCGGTTAAGCTTGATGACGGCAACATCGCCCTTCATTTCCCATAAAAAATGCTGTGGTTTCAGACCTGCTAATTTCATTTTTTTACCCTTTTGCGCTTTTCCTGTGTGGCTTTTAAATTATAGGTGGTAAATTATAGGTGGCTTATGGGCGACTTTTAAGAATTTCCCTCATGCGATCCATCATGGGGATCATCTGGGCAAGCTCATCCTCTTTCAAGTCACCAAAAATATCTGCGATCCATTCTTTATGGCGATCGGCCATACGCTTGAATTCTATCCGCCCTTTTGGCGTGAGGCCAACACTGTAAATTCTGCGATCTGTGGGCAGCACCCATCGCTTCACCATATCTTCTTTTTTCAGACGCTCGACGATACCGGTCACATTACCGTTGGAGACSAGCAKSCKTYKGGAKARTTCRCCCATGGTCAGMCCGCCYKGTTCSCGRTAYARKGCCGACATSARRTCRAAACGSGGCARKGTSACSCCRAAYTCRGACCGGAACAGATTTCTGATTTTTTTTTCAACAATATTGGAATTGGTGATCAGCCGGAGCCATAAACCCAATTTTTTCGTATCAATATCCGCATCATTTTCTGCTTTATCGTTATCTGGCATATTCCCTCATTTTTATGACATCACCTCACCGCCCGCAACGGCAATGGCCTGACCCGTTATGGACGCCGCATTATCGCCGCATAACCATAAAACGCTTGCCGCGACTTCCGCCGGCTGGATCAGGCGTTTTTGCGGATTATGAACCACAAGTTCCGCGATGGCCTGTTCTTTCGTTCTGCCGGTTTTTGCCATAATATTTTTTATGGCATCCCGCGCAATATCCGTTTCTGTGAAGCCGGGACATACCGCATTCACCGTCACGCCCTTGCCCGCCACCTCCAGAGCCAAAGACCGCGTTAACCCCATAACCCCGTGCTTGGCGGCGCTGTATGCCGCAACATAACTATAGCCTTTTAACGCCGCAGTACTGGCAATATTTATAATCCTGCCGGCCCCTTTGTCTATCATTTCCTGCAAAACGGCCTGTATACACAGGAATGGCCCCATTAAATTCACCTCCAGCATAGATTGGAAATGGGCCTTGTCCATTTTCCTGAAAGGCAGTGAAATGGCCGCGCCCGCATTATTCACCAGAATATCGACGGGGCCATATCCCTCTGCGGCCAAGGCAAAAGCCTTTGCCACTGATGCCTCATCCGTCACATCACACTGGATTGCCAGCGCGTCCTGCATTTCTTGAGCTTTATCCTCAAGCAACGACATATTGCGGCCCATGRTCGTCACCTTTGCCCCCGCCGCATTTAAACTGTCGGCGATGGCAGCCCCGATTCCCCGAGACCCGCCCGTGACAACCGCATGTTTACCCTGTAATTCCAATGTCATATCCTATATTCTACGCGTTAAGCGCTAGGTCAGCCGCCCGTTTCAGGTTGGTCTCCAACTGCGTGAAAGCCGTCAGATATTGCTTTGGCACCATGACTGCATCCCCGTGATATTCCAGTTCCGCCGCGCTTCTGATTGTCCAGTTTGGATCCATCAAATGGGGCCGCGCAAGCAGCACCAGATCCGCCCGTCCTGCCGCCAGTATACTGTTAACATGGTCGGTTTCATAGATATTTCCCACCGCCATGGTGGCCACTTTGGCTTCGTTACGTATCCGGTCCGACATGGGTGTCTGGAACATGCGGCCAAAAACAGGCTGCACCTGATCCATGGGCAATGTCTGTCCGGTGGAGACATCAATGATATCAGCGCCGGCCTCGGCAAAGGCCTTGGAAATCAAGACAGCCTCCTTGGGCGTGACCCCCTTGTCCCCCACCCAGTCTGTCGAGGATATGCGAACGGCCATGGGTTTATTTYCCGGCCAGACGTCCCGCATGGCTTTAAAGACCTGCAAGGGAAACCGCAGCCGGTTTTCCAGTGATCCGCCATATTCATCTGTCCGATGGTTGCTCACCGGCGTGATAAAGGATGACAGGAGGTAGCCATGTCCCGCATGAAGTTCAATCWTATCAAAACCCGCCGCCTCAGCGCGTATGGTTGCGGATATAAAATCCTTTAACACACGGTCAAAATCCTCTGCCGCCATTGCGCGCGGGGTCTGGTTGGCCTTGTCCCATTTTATGGCGGACGGGGCGATTAAATCCCAATTGCCCGAATCCCCCCCAGAATCCTCATCCAAAGGCACATCATAGCCTTCCCAGCCGACTTTCGTCGATCCTTTACGACCCGCATGGCCCAATTGCATGGCGATCTTACATTGGCTGAACTGGTGGGTATAATCCACCACGCGTTTCCATGCGTCCTGCTGCGCGTCCGTATAAATACCCGCGCAGCCCGGCGTTATGCGCCCATCTGCAGAGACGTCGGTCATTTCCGTATACATCAGGCCCGCGCCGCCCATGGCCCGCGCGCCGTAATGAACAAAATGAAAATCATTGATCAAGCCATCCTTGGCCGAATAAAGAGACATGGGCGAAATTACCACCCGGTTTGCCAAGGTCATATCCCGTAACTTATAAGGCGTGAACATGGGCGGAATCGGCTTGTCAACCGGCTTTCCGGTCGCGATCTCCGCAAAATTCCGCTCCACGCCTTCAAGCCATTCTTTATCGCGCAGGCGCAGATTCTCATGGCTGACCCTTTGCGATCTGGTAAGCAGCGCATAAGCAAACTGGGTGGGTTCATAGTCCAGATAACGCTCAATTTCCTCAAACCAGCCCATGGAATTTCGCGCGGAGCTCTGTAATCTCAGAGCCTCCAGCTCCCGCTCATCCTGATAGGCTTTCAAGGCGTCTTTCACGGGCGCGCCAGAATTTAAATGATCCGCCAGACTGATGGCGTCTTCAAAACCAAGCTTGGTGCCCGACCCGATTGAATAATGCGCCGTATGGGCTGCATCGCCGATCAAAACCACATTATCCTTCACCCATTGATGACATAAAACGCGCGGGAAGTTAATCCATGCGGAACCCCGAACATGAGCCGATTTCGTCATCAGATCATGACCGTCCAGATATTTTTCGAAAATTTTGCGGCAGGTCTCCGCGCTGGTCAGATGATCCATATTCTCAAAACCAAAAGCCTTGTAGGTCTCAGGGCCACATTCCACGATGAAGGTCGAGGTTTCATCATCAAACTGATAGGCGTGAACCCAAATCCAGCCATGCTCGGTTTTTTCAAAAATGAACGTAAAGGCATCATTAAAACGCTGTTTCGTCCCCAGCCAGACGAATTTATTGGGCCGCATGTCAATATCACAGTCGAAGGCTTCCAGATCATGGTTGCGGACTTTGCTGTTCAGACCATCGGCGGCCACGATCAAATCCGCACCCGAGAATTTTGTTTGAATGTCAGCCACTTCAAATTCTGTTTCAAATTGGAACTTTACGCCAAGTTCCCGCGCCCGGGCGAAAAGAATCTCCAGCAATCTTAGCCGGCCAATACCGATAAAGCCATGGCCGCCGGAGCGCACCACCTCGCCCTGATAATGAACCGCGACATCTTCCCAATGGATAAGCTCGGCAATCATCACCTCTGCACTGACCGGATCATTGGTCCGCAAATTCTCCATGGTCTGATCGGAAAATACAATGCCCCAGCCAAAGGTATCATTATCCTTGTTTCTTTCATAAACCGTAATATCATGATCAGGATTTTTCAACTTCATGGAAATTGCGAGATATACGCCCGAAGGACCGCCGCCTAAAACAATTATTTTCATTATTTCATCCTCTAGTGTTTTTTTGGATAAGAGCCTGTCAATTCTCATATCATGATTCGTCATATTCCAAATTATTTTATACTTAATATTATTTTGACCGCATTGATCAGAATCTATTCTGCAAAATTATTCTTATGATAACCCCAAGAATTAATGCAATATATTCATTATAAAATTTTACTACTAAAATATTAGCCTGTATAGACGAGCAGACAATATTTAAGGCTTGTATTGCATTTAGTTTAGATATAAAATAATTTTTAGCAAGTATTTTTTATTTAAAATTGCATTTTGGTATTGAAATACTTATTTAGACATGCTTGATTGGACAGGAGATATAAATGCAGCATATATTACCCAAAGGCTGGCCCCGTCCAAAGGGCTATTCCAACGGGGTCATCGCGGAAGGAAAAATGTTTTTTCTGGCCGGTGTCGTGGGATGGGATGAACAGGAAAAATTTACGTCCGATGATATATTGGATCAATTCCATCAGGCTTTGCTGAATATCCGGTCTATATTGGACGCCGGCGGCAGCGGGCCGGAACATATAACGCGCATGACATGGTATGTTACCGATATGGAAGGATACCGGAACCGGCTGGCGGAATTCGGGGCTATATATCAAAAAATAATCGGCAAGAATTTTCCGGTCATGGCCTGCATCGGTGTCTCATCACTGGTCGAACGGCAAGCAAAAATAGAAATTGAAGTCACTGCCCTAATACCATAATGATACCGTAATGATACCATAATAATAAGACATTGGTTTTACGTACTAATTTTAAGGRGAACACGATAATGGCAAACCCAAAATGGCCCTCCTCCCCATGGGAAGATATACTACTTCTGGAAGATTTTCTGACAGAAGAAGAGCGCATGATCCGGGACGGCGCCCATGATTTTTGCCAGAAGGAATTGATGCCGAATATAATCGAAGCCAACCGGCATGAAAAATTTGATCGATCCATCATGACCAAGATGGGTGAGCTTGGTTTGCTTGGCCCGACCATTGAAGGCTATGGCTGCGCCGGTATCGGTTATGTCTCYTACGGCCTTATTGCCCGCGAAGTTGAACGGGTCGACAGCGGCTATCGCAGTGCCATGTCCGTGCAAAGCTCTCTGGTCATGTTTCCCATTGATGCTTATGGTTCCAAGGCGCAGAAAGAAAAATACCTGCCCAAGCTTGCGACCGGCGAATATGTTGGCTGTTTCGGACTGACGGAGCCTAATGCCGGTTCAGACCCGTCGGGCATGCAAACCCGCGCAAGGGCCGTGGACGGCGGTTATAAAATATCCGGGGCCAAAATGTGGATTACCAATAGCCCCATCGCCGATGTTTTTGTGGTCTGGGCCAAATGCGATGACGGCATTGTCCGTGGTTTCATTCTGGAAAAAGGCTGGACAGGTTTAAGCGCCCCGAAAATTGAGGGTAAATTCTCCCTGCGGGCCTCTATCACTGGCGAGATTGTCATGGATGAGGTCTTTGTGCCCACAGAAAATYTGATGCCCAATGTGGAAGGCATGAAAGGCCCGCTTGGCTGTCTGTCCAACGCCCGCCTTGGCATCGCCTGGGGGGCCTTGGGGGCGGCGGAATTTTGTTGGCATGCGGCCCGTCAATATACGCTTGACCGGAAACAATTTGGCAAACCTCTGGCGGCCACACARTTAATTCAGAAAAAACTGGCCGACATGCAGACAGAAATAACGATCGGGCTTYMWRMMTGCCKNDMDKVHMMVSVBCHKVMWDRWMMMAMHMMRSHWYBSBMYKRWBBYMHWTYVHTKSNTTAAACGCAACAGTTGCGGCAAGGCATTGGACATCGCCCGTCAGGCCCGTGACATGCACGGCGGCAATGGTATCAGCGATGAATTCCACGTCATCCGTCATGCCATGAATCTGGAAGCGGTCAATACCTATGAAGGCACCCATGATATCCATGCGTTAATATTGGGCCGGATGCAAACCGGGCTGAGTGCCTTTTAGGCCCTAAGGAAACCGCCATGTCCGAACAAGACGTCATACTTGAATTTCCCGAAGCGCATATTGCCGTGGTTCGCATCAACCGGCCCAAGGCTTATAACGCGCTCAATCTGAATGCGCGCACCTTGATTGCCGAAAAATTCAATGACCTTAAAACCCGCGAAGACATTCGGGCCGTGATCATCACCGGCAATGAGAAAGCCTTTGCCGCCGGCGCCGACTTAAAGGAAATGTCCGCCTTAAGCGCCATTGATTATTATAAGGCACATATAGAGCGGCTGTATAACGCCTTTGCCGATTACCCGCGCCCCGTCATTGCGGCGGTCAATGGTTTTGCCCTTGGCGGCGGTATGGAGCTTGCCATGATTTCAGACATCATCATCGCGGGAAAGGGCGCCAAGTTCGGCCAGCCCGAAGTCAAAGTCGGGGTTATGCCGGGCGCAGGCGGAACGCAGCGTCTGGTTCGCGCCGTGGGTAAATATAATGCCATGCGCCTGTGCCTGACCGGCATGATGATCAGCGCGGATGAGGCAAAAGACATGGGGCTTGTCTGTGAAGTTCTTGAGGATGACAAGGTCATGGCGCGCGCCATRGAAATGGCCCGCGAATTGGCCGCCTTGCCGCCGCTGGGGCTTGAGCATATTAAATATGCGATCCTGCATGGCCCCGACATGTCCCTTGAGAGCGCTCTGGGACTGGAACGCAAAAGCATGCAAGTCTTGCTCTCAARCGATGATCGGACCGAAGCCACGGCGGCTTTTCTGGAAAAACGCGGTGCCACTTATAAAGGCGAATAAACCAGCCTATGATTCTTGAAGCATTGCAACATTTCCTGACCCCTGCGGCCAAAGAAATCAAGGCATTGGGGTTTGTCCGCGAAAGCATCGCCATTGAGGCACGCTACAAAAGATGCCGCCGTGCATGGGCAGGCCATCTTGACAAATGTCAACAGCATATCCTTGCCGCCGCCGCTGATTTAAAAGAAAAGGCAACAATCATGATCATCGGCTCGGGCGCGCTCCATGATGCGCCCGTTGATGAATTGTTATTGCTTGGCCACCGGATCGTCCTCGTTGATATTGTTCATTTGGCAAAGGTTCGCAGGAAATATGCTCAGCATGACCAAATTACCTTCTTTGACCATGATGTGACCGGCCTGATCAAACCATTATTTGAATGGCAGGAAGGGGCGCGCTGCCCGATAGCGGCAAAAACCAGAAACAAACTATCTCAAATTAACCGGGCCAAAATTGACTTGGTCATCTCGCTCAATATATTGTCCCAATTACCGATAAATTTGATCAAATATGCGGCGCGACGGCATATTCCTCTCCCCAATGATTTCGAAAGCATTTTACTTGGCGACCATCTTGATACATTACGTGTTTTAGCGCCGAAGCACCTTATAATCAGTGATCTGGAAAGACAATATTGGACGGACGGGGACGCCGCGAACCGGGAGCCGGCTTTACCAAAAGACATTTGCCAGAGACTGCAAAACCCTTGTGATACCTGGGACTGGAATATTGCGCCAAAAGGTGAATTGGACAAAAATATATCTCTGCTTCATAAGGTGGCTTGTTGGCCCTATCCCGAATAAAAAATTCTTCCCCTTTCAGCTTGCCCTTAAGGCCTCATTAACTTATTAGGCTTAATTCTCTTATATTAGAGCATTCTGCGGTGAGTATGTCTATTTAACCGAGATAATTTTTGCGTGACCTGAAATATTAGAATTTAAGTTTGAATTGAATGACCGAAGAAATTATCCTAGAGACTATTCGCACATCAATTTTGCTGCTTATTGTCCTATATATAAGGCATATTGGAAAAGGCATTGCCGCCCTGCGCCGCCAAGGCAGGAAAATAATTCTGACCGGATTTTGCTTTCTTCTCATAGGCAGTATTCTTGATATTACCGATGAGTTCGATGCGCTGGCAAAATTTGTAATCATTGGCCCCACACCGATACAAGCTGTTTTAAAAAATATCATTGGCGATCTCATCGGATATATATTAATTGCCATTGGTTTAATGCGATGGGTTCCTTTCATACAAAGCATGTCTGTTGAAGCGGAGAGACAAACAAACGAATTAAGAAAAGCCAAGGAAGAAGCCGAACTCTCTAATCATACCAAATCACAATTTCTGGCGAATATGAGTCACGAATTAAGAACCCCGCTCAATTCAATAATCGGCTTTTCCGATATGATCCACAGGTCTTCTGATTATAAACTCGATATAAAGACACTCGCAGAATACGGCGAGCATATAAATACATCCGCAGAATATTTGCTAAGTATCATCAATGATATTCTGGATTTGTCAAAAATTGAAGCCAAGGAAATGGAAATTCATGAGTGTGAATTTGATATTTCAAAACTGATAAAAAACACCCTYAAAATGATGTCGCCGCAGGCCAATAAAAAAAACATCTCCATCAATTATCAATCCCCCCGGTCATATTACCTGTTCGCAGATGAACAGAAAATACGGCAAGCCATCCTCAACATCATGTCAAATGCCATCAAATTTACCCCGCAAAAGGGCGAAATATCCATAGGCGTTCGCCTCGTCCCATCGGGGAATCTGGTAATAATGATCAAGGATACCGGCATTGGCATGGCGCCGGATCAACTTGAAGAGGCCATGAAAACTTTCCGGCAGATTGAAAATACCCTAAACCGGACATTCGAGGGAACGGGCCTTGGTCTGCCGCTCACAAAGGCTCTGGTCGAAATGCACGGCGGCACATTAAGCTTAAAAAGCGAAAGCGATAAAGGCACCGAAGTTTCCATCGAAATACCGAAAGAACGCATTATTTCCTAAGAGGATGATCTCTTCTGTTAAAAGCCGTATTTCGCCCCAAGCTCTTTATCTTTAGAAGCCACAATTTTCGCCAGATCGACGATCACCTTGGCTTGCTTCCATGTGGCGTCATCCTGCATTTTACCATCAATCATGACAGCCCCCGTACCATCCGGCATGGCGGCCAGAATTTTTTTGGCAAATATGACCTCCCCCACGTCCGGACTAAAGACATTTTTGGCAATTTCAATCTGCTTTGGATGCAAAGACCATGCCCCCATACAGCCCATAAGAAAGGCATTGCGGAACTGGGCYTCGCASGCCGCATCATCKGARAAATCACCRRABRKRYYRTWMWWKGCTNKYYAMGYYRYMAGMMATNNNCAGGCRTCAACCATYTTRGCSACSGTRAAATGCCAYARATCCTGYTGATARAARKYMCGSGSSGMCCCGTCMCCSKTRTCATCWKCAATGATGCCRTAMGACGGATGCCCGCCGCCAACGCGTRTGGTTTTCATGCCGCGCGATGCGGCAAGATCCGCAGGCCCAAGGCTCATGCCATGCATACGCGGGCTGGCGGCAGCGATTTCCTCCACATTATTGACGCCTTGCGCCGTTTCAAGAATGGCATGGATCATAATGGGTTTGGCGATATTATGCCGCGATTCCAATTGGGCCAGCAGTTGATCAAGATAATGAATATCCCATGGCCCTTCGACTTTTGGCAACATAATGACATCCAGTTTATCGCCAATTTCCGAAGTAATTTCCGTCACATCATCCAAAAACCATGGACTATTCAAGCAATTCACCCTTGTCCATAACCCTGTGGAACCAAATTCATTATTCTGCGCCACCTCAATAAAGCCGGCCCGGGCCTGTTCTTTGGAATCCGCCGGAATGGCATCTTCCAGATTGCCCAGCAAGACATCAACCTTACCAATCATATCAGGAATTTTATTGCGCATTTTTTCAATCTGGGGCRGGAAAAAATGAATCATTCTCTCCAAAGAAACCGGAATTTCCCGGTAAGGTATGGGCGCACCAATCGACAGTGGTTTAAAAAAATCCTTGGGTGTTTTTCTCATAAATATTAGCTCCATATCCGGCTGATAATTCACATTCCCCAATAATCTATCAAATTTAGCGGTTTATGCTACAATAAAATTGTGCAACTGCGAAAAAAAATGCGCTTATATTTGCTTTCTGGTTTAAGTGTTTTATTGCATCACAGCATAAGGTAATTTTTAAAAATTTTTATTGTCACTATCTTTCAATGGGAATAGGTTGGCACTCAACAAGATTAGACTGGAATATTTTGTTGATTTAAAGGATAATTCAAGTCGTGAAGATGGAACCGGAAACAGCAGATTTTATCATTATCGGCGGCGGCATCGCCGGAGCCTCCGCCGGATATGAGCTGCGCGAAATGGGCAAGGTTATCATTCTGGAAAAAGAAAGCCAGCCCGGCTATCACACCACAGGCCGATCAGCGGCCATTTTTCAAAAGGGGTATAATGGCGGCGACCCGGTGCTTCATGCGCTCATAAAGGCAAGCGAAGATTTTTTGCGCAATCCTCCCAATGGCTTTACATCGCACCCCCTGCTTTCGCCCAGAGACTTATTCTATATTACAACCAGAGAAAATGCGGGGGCTCTTGGCAAGCTGCGGCATAATTTATCAGAAATAAACGTCGGCATTACGTTGCTTGACCATCAAGAAACCAGACAGGCGCTGCCCCACATCGCGGAAGAATATCAAGATGGCGCGCTGAGGGAACAGGATGTAGCCGATATTGATGTTTCGGCGCTCCATGAAGGTTATCTGCGGGCCATAAAATCYAGCGGCGGCAAAGTCATCAGCAATGCCGAAGTAAAAAACCTGCGCCGCCAGAATGGCCCGTGGCATGTCACATMCACGCAGGGTGAATTTTGCGCACCGATCATCATTAATGCGGCGGGCGCATGGGTGGATCAAATTGCTGAAATGGCGAATATTTCGCCCATAAATATTCAGCCCCTTCGCCGGACAATGGCGCTCATTGACATCCCACTGGCTATACAGCCGGCCAAAGATGACTGGCCGATCGTCATGGATGCGGCAGAAAAATTTTACTTTAAGCCAAATTCAGGAAAACTTCTCATCACACCAGCGGATCAGAACCTAACGGTGCCGTGCGACGCACAGCCTGAGGAGATTGACATTGCCCATGCGGCCCAATGTCTGGAAAAGGCAACCAATTCAACAGTCAATAAAATTGACCATAGTTGGGCCGGCCTGCGTAATCACGTGGCCGATGGGCATCCGGTTGTGGGGTTTGATTCAGAAAAAGACGGTTTTTTCTGGCTCGCGGGTCAAGGCGGTTTTGGCATAAAGACCGCCCCCGCCATGGGCCGTATTACCGCCGCCCTTATTGCAGGCCGTCCCTTGCCGCAGGATATTCTTGACCTTGGTTTAAAAGAAGATCAAATCTGTGTTGGCCGCCTGAAATAAAGAAATCTTTCTACATAACAACATCATAGAAAATAAAGGCGACCCCCAGCGGCACCACAAAACGCACCAGCATAAACCATATTTTAAAGATCACGGAATCCCCAAGGCCCATTTCTTCCAATGTGACAGACCGCTTGAYAGASYWTMMCMYKRRYAKCRSGASMWGSAWSYYRWTCARCAACAKWWMKASRYWKRYSKCMARSRRYKYAATTNWSMMTSCAATATTTTTACCCTCAAATAAGGGAATAAATCCAAGGGGGTAAACATCTTTTAGAATATTGCTGGACAGGGCCACAAATATACCCACGAACCAAATACCAGCCCCCGTATATATGGCCGCCCGCACGCGTTTGAATTTGCCACTTTCCGAGAATTGGGCCACCATAGGTTCCAGCAATGAAATGGTCGATGTCACCGCCGCAAAGGCCAGAAGCAAGAAGAAAAGCAGGCCAAATATCTGGCCAATACCGCCCATATCATTAAAGACAATCGGCAAGGTCACAAAGACCAGCCCCGGCCCCGCCGCATGATCAACCCCAAAGGCAAAGACAATCGGGAAGATGGCGAAACCGGCAAGTAACGCCACAAAACTATCCGCGAAAGCAACGCCAACAGCCATTTTGGGAATGGAAATATCCCGGGTCAAATAAGAGCCATAAACCATGATCGCCCCGCTGCCTAATGACAAGGAAAAGAAGGCTTGTCCGGCGGCCATCAAGACAAGCTCCGGCGTGATTTTTGAGAAATCCGGCGTGAACATAAAATCAAGGCTTCGGGCGAAGTCACCTGTGATCGACGCATATAACACCAATATGATCAAAATAACGAACAGGGCCGGCATTAATATTTTAACCGTTGTTTCCAGGCCTGATTTCAACCCCCGGGCCACAATAGCCACCGTAATGCCTATGGATAACGTCATCCAGAAAATCAGTTTGGCCGGACTATCCTGTAATTCCTGAAACATTCGGGCTGAATCGCCGTCCTGCAAATCATTGAATGAGCCAAGCCCCATACCGATGGCATAATCAAGAGTCCAACCCGCAACCACAGAATAAAAAGTCAATATGCCCAGCGGAACCAACAAATAAGACCATCCCAGCAAACCCCATAATCTTTGTGCCTTGCTGCCCTTTGTCAATTGCTGAACCGCCATTAAGGGGGGTTTTTGCGTGCTGCGCCCGATCATAAGTTCAGACATCAGCAGAGGAATACCAAAGACCAGTACAATAGCCAAATAGATCAAGACAAAGGCGCCGCCGCCATTTTCAGCAACCACATAAGGAAACCGCCAAATATTTCCAAGCCCAACCGCGCTCCCCACAGCGGCCAGAAGAAAAGTAAACCCCGACGACCAATGTTCATGTTTTGCTGGTTGCATTATTTTATCCCTATGTTTTTAAATCTTTTTTACTTATTTTTGTATGAAATATATATTGACCCAAGATATGCTTCATGGTGTCAATTTTTTCTTCCTCAGCGGAAGAATCAACGTCAATGAGTGCCACAGTACCATATGATTTATCAGGTTCCACAGAAATTGTAAAAAGCAAACCTAAGTCCCCGAGGGCTTCTTGAATGACACGCTTGATAATATCCTGTTTTAATGCCGGTTTGAAAATTTTYCCGACAGCCGTGAGGGGCAGCGCGTCAAGCAGATATATTTCTTTTGGCAGCGCCGCCCGTTCGGAAATTTTTTCTGCCGCAAAAGCCATCAATTCCAAAGCGTCGCACGTCGTGTCCGGCWTAAGCACGACATAAGCCACGGGCACTTCTCCGGCATAGATATCGGGCCGGCCAACGGCGGCGGCTGCCATGACGTCATCATGTTTATTTAAGGCATTTTCAATAATCGCGGGATCAATGTTATGTCCAGATCGAATGATTAATTCCTTGGTTCGGCCCGTAAGCCATAAATAACCCTGTTCGTCCAGACGGCCCATATCACCGCTGTTGAACCAGCCGTCCTGCACCCAGATGCCATCATTATCCGACAGTTCAAGATAACCCGAAAAAACATTTGGCCCTTTGAGAAGGACACTGCCGATCTCGTCAATTTTGCAATCCCGAACATAATGACCATCCCCATCCAGGATCACTGTCTTTAATTGTTGATAAGGCAGACGCAAGCCGACTGACCCGACCCGGCGCTCTCCATGAAGCGGGTTGCAGCTGCTGACGCAGGTGCCTTCGGTCATGCCATAGCCCTCGATCAGGGTCAGCCCTGTTGTTTTTTCAAATTCCCGGATAAGTTCCGATGGCATGGGCGCGGCCCCGCAAATGGCCAGCCTAAGTGAGGACAAATCCGCATCCCCTACCGGCATCTGCAGCAGGCCTGAATAGATGGTGGGCACGCCGCTAAAGAAAGTAACCCGGTATTTTTCAACAATTTTCCAGAAATCAGGGAGCAATCCCGGTGTCCTGAAACCTGCGGGCGCGGCAAGTATAATTTCAGCGCCCTTTAAAAAGCACGCCAGACCTGTAATGATAGCGGCATTCACATGAAACAGGGGCAAGCCGCAAAAACCAACTTCGTCAGACGACATTTCCATCGCCAAATCAAGCATCATACTATTGGTGATCTCATTATTATGGCTATGTCGGGCCATTTTCGGGGTGCCGGTGGTGCCGCCCGTATGAAACAGGGAACATATATCATCCTTGTCAAATATGCGGCCACTGTCTAAATGGCCCCCATCATAGCGATCAATCACCGCCTCATATTGCAGAATATCCATATCTTGCACATATTCCGGGTGATCATTCTGGCTCATGACTTGAATGATATATTTCAAGCTGGGCACCCGGTCTTTTATATTCTTGACTTTCGACCATATTTCACTGTGCGTATTTGGCCCCATGGTGACCAATATCATGGATTGCGCCGCGTTCATAATACCGACGATATGATCCACATCCAGCAGGGGGTTTATGGGGTTTGCAATGCCCGCAGCCTCGCCGCCCCAAAGGACATAGTGGGTTTCCGGCAAATTGGGGAGAAGATAAGAAACCACATCCTTGGCACCAAGCCCCAAATCATGGAACAGGTTCGCCGTCTGCGTTACCCGCGAAAAAAGACTTGCGTAGGAAATCGTGACCGGGGCCTCTTGTGCGTTGCCCGCYCTCAAAAAATGTATGGCCGTTTTCTCTGGCCCCTCAAGGGCGGCGCGGCGAATGACGGCATAGGTGGAATCAAGCCCTTGTAATCTGCTTTGCGCAGTGACCTGCTCAAGAATGGCAATATCCTGTTGACCGATAATATTTATTTCATACCTCCTCTTGGTGGTTGGCCTTAATGAAGTGTCATAATATACAATTATATAACCAGATAACAATTGCAAATTGCGTATTTTTATCTTGCGATTTAACGGGTTATCCGGCATTTTACGGAGATGGATGCAACAGATCAAAAATTAATTAACCTGCTGAAAAACAATGGCCGGGAAAGCACCACGGCTCTGGCGCGGGCGCTGGGCTTATCGCGCTCTACGGTTCAGGATCGTATCTCGCGCCTTGARGAYMGGGGYATCATAGCGGGCTATACCATACGGTTTAATGAAGATTATAAAAGACGCCAGATTACGGCGCATGTTTTAATCCAGCTCAACCCGAAATTTGCCGATCAGATTTTGCAAAATCTGAAAAAAATTCCCCTGATCAAGGCCGTATATGCGGTAAGTGGTATCTATGACATGATTGCCATGGTCAAGGCAGAAACCACAGAAGCAATCGATAAAACCCTTGATGAAATTGGAAAGATGACTGGAATTGAAAAAACAACGTCATCCATCGTGCTATCGACAAAATTTGAACTATAAGGATCTTACCTTCTGATCAAGGTTACCGCTGTAAGGTCGCCTGTCAATGGTCTTGCCACATGACTGTCAAATTTTTCCATGAAATAATCCAGAAATTTTTCCGGCGGCCGGGCAGCCATGCTTGCCTCGCAGCAGAAATCGATAAATTTATCTTCCCCGATCATATCCCCCTTCTTATCCTGACTTTCTATCAGGACATCRCTATAGAAAAATAACATTTCAGTTTTTTTGAACGGGATTTCCCGAACCTCATAGACGGCATCCTCAATCATCCCAAGGGGGACGCCTGAGGGATCCAGAGCAATCATATCCTGCAATCCCACAGTCATTTTTACAGGGGCGGGCGGGGCCGCAGTAGCGAAAGTAAAAACATCCCTTTTCAGGTCAATAATCCCGCATAACATGGTGGCATATTGCTCCGTTGGTAATAAGGCAAACAAGTCGCGGTTCAATTTCTCCAGATATTCGGCGGGCGATAGAATATTATCCCGCAGCTCATGACCATAAACGGACATGATAGAATGAAGCCGGAAAGTATTTAACGCGGCGGACAGGCCGTGACCGGAGAAATCTGCCATATAAAAGAATAATCGATCAGCGTCAAACACGTCCACACCCCAAAAATTTCCGGCCAGATCATCCGGAGATTCACATTGGCAGGCAATATTGAGCTTGTGGCTCTTGGATATTGCGTCAATTTTCAATTGTGGTGGCAACAAAGATTTTTGCATGGTTTTGGCAACCCTAAGGTCATCCGACAACCGGTCGTAATATTTTTTTATGCCCATATTTTCCATCATATAAGTTTCACTCCGGATCCGGTTTCTGATTATTGTCAATGTCAAACATTTGTTCAAACCGTGCAACAGAGAACATGCGCTGTACTTGGCCCTGAGGTGATTTTAATGTCAAACTTGATGATTTCTTTGAAATTTCATCCCGGGCCAGCAACAGCATGCCAAGCCCTGCCGAATCGATAAATTCAACATCCGCCAAATCCACAAATATTACTATTTGAACCGCTATCCACCATTCTCTTAACCATTTCACGAAATCCGTCCAGATCCGAGAATGTGATTTTTTTGCTCAACTTTGCTTCAAAAGTGCCGCCTTTAACGGCTATTTTATATTCCATAAAAACCTCAAATTAGAAAAACTCTATATCATTTAATTCAGTCGAATCTTCTTGGCTCAACGGCGCCTTTTCCTTGAGACCGCCCACAAACATTCTCAGGATATAATTTTGGTCAAGTTCCTTATGGGCCGCGTTATCAATCAGTTGATGTAATATATTTCTATTTTCATCGGAAATAATCCCCGTTTTCCCTATCGTCTCGTCACCTTGACCATCATGCGCCGATTCCGATATTTTGATGATAATATTAAGGCTTGCGGATATGGCCAGCATCAGTTGCCGGGTTCTGTCCTGGAACTGAATTGAATAGACCATCTTGTTGACATTTTGTTGAAGAATATCGGAGACTTGGGCGGTTTCCGTCAATATTTCATGCATAACATTATTAGCCGAATGACCTTTGCCGGTCTCTTGCGGATTGAGCAAATCACGTACCMGCGYRATACTYTCGGCCTGCTGCTTTGAAAATTGTGCCAATTTCTGAAATTCGCCGGACAGATTAACAATGCTGTTTTCAACAATATTGGAAATTTCCAATATTTCTTCACTGATATTAGCCAGAGCCAATTGCCGGATATCGTGAATATCCTTGACATCCATCCCAAGGCCGCCGTCATTATTTTTTCGCTGTGAATTACCTGTCATCAGCCCCTGCTTTCTTCAGGCGCATATTTTGGGTGCAGGCCAACACAATATGCCGCGCCATTTGACCAAGAGAAACCTGTTTTTCGACGCCGCCCGCCATCATGGCGGCCCTCGGCATACCATATACAACGCTGCTTTTCTCATCCTGCCCTAATGTGGCGGCGCCATTTTTGCGCATTGTGAGCATGCCCAGCGCCCCGTCTTTCCCCATGCCTGTCAAGRTAACGCCAACGGCATCACGGCCAATAACTTCGGCAACAGAAAGAAAAAGCCTGTCCACGGAAGGCCGAAAGCTTGCCCCTTCTATGTCCTCAATTATTTGACAAAAATACTCGCAGCCGGTTTTCTTTATCGAAATATGCTTGCCGCCCTGCGCGATATAGACCGTGCCGGCCACAAGTTTCTCGCCGTCCACCGCCTCTTTAACATTTATTTCGGCGCATCTGTTCACCCGTTCTGCAAAGCGTTCAGAAAATCCTTTTGAGATATGTTGCGCCACGACCACGGGCGGACAATCAACGGGCAATTGCAAAATAATGTCATACAAGGCTTCCACCCCGCCCGTTGAGGAGCCGATGGCGATCAGTTTTTTAGAATATTTCACTGAATTTACGATGGGTTGACGCGTCTTGTCCAAGTGTTTTTTTCCACTAACCCGCGCATTGCTGGCGACCTTGATTTTCATCAGCAATTCCTGTCCGACGACGGTCAAATCCTGATTCAATGGTTTCGCCACATAATCCACGGCCCCGAGCTCCAAAGCCCGAAGAGTCACATCGGCACCTTTTTGCGTCAGAGTAGAGACCATAATGACCGGCATCGGCCGCAAAGACATAATTTTTTCCAAAAAAGACAAGCCGTCCATTTTGGGCATTTCCACATCAAGCGTCACCACATCCGGATTTAATTGTTTGATTTTATCTCGCGCTTCCATGGGATCGGCAGCCTCTCCCACAACGTCGATAGCAGGATCATCAGCCACGATGGATTTTAACATCGCCCGGATCAACGGGGAGTCATCAATAATCAATAATCTAATTTTCTTTATCATTATATCGTCCTCCTAAAATAATTTGATATCACTCGCGCTGAATTCATCACTGATTTTCTTGCGGAACCGTTCTTCCTGCTCGCCGATCCTCACATCACTGGCCCGGCGCAATATCCTGACGAAAGCCTTGCCGCTGGACGGGTAAAAAATAACGCTGCGCGGAAAATTCCCGCCCAAATCCTCTCTCGCAAGTTTCAAGCCTTCATCGGCAATATATTGCTTTAAAAAAAGCTGGTTTCTTGCGCCGATATCGCTGGAGATATTTATCACCTTGCCCGCGCCAAAGGCTTTAACCACCAATCTTGATTTCTTGCCGCCCCGTTTGATAACTTCATTAAACAGCGTCTCCATGGCGTTTATCCCGTATCTCATACTCAGGTTATTTCCCGACCCGCCTGCCCGGAATTCCGGTAATAAAAAATGGTTCATACCCCCTACCCGGGTCTGTGGATCATGCATGCAGACCGAAATGCAGGAGCCAAGCGTGGTCATAATGATATGGCTTGACCGGCTAAGAACACAAAAGCCGCCCTCATTAATTTTATGAATCATGGTATCGTAATGTGAATCATAATAATTTGTCCCGGCAGGAATATCGGACAGAGCTTCATGGCGACGACGGTCAACAGGAAATGGCCCATTGCGCCCATTTTTCAAAAGCTTCAGAGAAGAATCTCTCACGATATTTTCCTGTATATGGTTTTCCCCTGACATTTAAAAACATCAGATACATTTAGTAAGCTTTCAGAATGTCCGACATAAAGAATACCGCCTGRCTTAAGATATTCCGCATAGCGCCTGACCAGCTTTTTCTGAGTGGCTTTATCAAAATAAATCATGACATTTCGGCAGAAAATGGCGTCAAAAGACCCGGTCATGGGCCAATCATGTAACAGATTCAATTGCTTGAATGAGATGAGCTTTTTAATATCATCAGATATGACAATTTCATCACCTTTGGCGGTTTTTACTTTTTTTGTATGGGAGGCTAAAAACAGTCTGGGGATCGTTTCCCGACATAATTTGGCCTCATACTGCCCGCGCTTGCCCTTATCCAGAACATTACTGTCCAGATCCGTGGCCAGAATTTTACTATTCTGCGCTTTCTTGCCCAGAATTTTATGCATGACCATGGCAATACTATAGGGTTCTTGTCCCGAAGAACATCCCGCAGACCATATGCGAAAATGATGTTTTGGATCCTGATCTATTTGCTTGCGGACAGGAGGTAAAATTTTATCCCGCAAATAATCAAAATGATGGTTTTCCCGAAAAAAATTGGTCGTATTTGTGGTGATTGCATTCAACGTAAAGCCCAATTCCACATTTCCGGATGAACCCCGAAGATAATCACAATAGTCAGCGAAACTCTTGATGTCCAGCGCCCGAAGGCGGCGCACCAGACGGCCATACATCATTTCCTTTTTCTTCTCGTTCAGCACGATGCCGGTTTTCTCATAAAGCAAATTTGCTAAAAATTCGAAGTCCTGATCTCGCCACTCAAATTCCCGGGTCTTTGTCGCTGGCATCGGCATAAGCCTATCTCCTAAAATTCAGACCAGCCCGCCTTTGCACCATTAACGGACGCCTTCTTTTCGATGACAGRCGTCATGATTTGCGCCTCTGAGGCATATTCTTTCACTTTACTCTGCTGCGCCCGCACTGTTGATACCGCGGTCATTGGTTCGGTCATTTCACCAATTTTAAAGAAAGACATCAAGCGTTGCATTTCCGTTGCCTGACCTTCCAATACTCTGGCCGATGCCGTACTTTGTTCCACAAGCGATGAATTTTGCTGGGTCATGTCATCCATCTCCGCGATGGCCACATTTACCTCATCAATGCCTTGAGCCTGTTCTGAACTCGCGCTGGCAATTTCCGCAACAATTTCCGCGACTTGGGCAATAGACCCGCGGATTTCGCTTAAGGAAGCCCCCGCCTTATTCACCAGTTCAACCCCGTTTTTAACTTGGGTATTTGAGCTGGTAATCAATGATTTGATTTCATTGGAGGCTTGGGCTGACCGCTGCGCCAGTGTGCGGACTTCTTCTGCAACAACCGCAAAACCTTTGCCCGCCTCCCCAGCGCGCGCGGCTTCCACCGCCGCATTCAAGGCCAATAGATTGGTTTGGAAAGCCAGATCATCAATAACCCCGATGATATCGGAAACCTTTTGAGAGGAATCTTCAATAACGCTCATGGCTTCAACCGCCTGTTTTGCGATCTCGCCGCCATCATTGGCCATTTCACGCGATTGCTCGGCAAGCTTGTTGGCATCTTCGGCATTTTCCGAATTTTGTTTCACGGTAACCGCCAGTTCCTCCATAGAGGCTGCGGTTTCTTCCAAGGATGAGGCCTGCGCCTCTGTCCGGCGGCTCAAATCATCACTGCCCGTAGATAGCTCCGCAGAGGCCGTTGCCACTTCTGCTGCTGATTGGTTCACCTGGCTCACAATATTCATCAATTGCGCTGCCGTTTCATTTGAGCTGTTTTTCAGCAGATCGAAGGTGCCTTCATAGGCTGCTTCAATTTTTTCGGTCAGGTTACCTTTGGCAAGTCCGCTTAGAACCCGCGCCAAGTCATCCGTCGCGGCTTGCGTATTGATCCCGATTGTATTCATGTTATTGGCAAGGCTTAGCATGAAGCCTTCTTTATCTTCAGTGCTAACACGTTTGGTAAAATCGCCCGCCGCCGCCGCATTCACAACCATATTGATTTCTTCTTCGATGGCCAGTTCCTCTGTCATATCCTTCCATTCAACGACTGTACCCAACTGTTCGCCATTCGCATCGGTCACCGGATTAACAATCAGGTTGAAATCAAACGCGCCAACTTTGATATTCGTATTGACCGTAGCGGTCAGGTTTTTCAGTATACCCCGCTGGTGGGCCGGATTTTTATGAAAAACATCAATATTTGTCCCAATGAGCTTGCTNGCATTAAAATTAGGGAGGGTTTTTCTTAAATCCGGTTCTGACTGCTGCATCATTTTTATCAGCGTTTTATTCATATAAACAATATTCAAATCGGCATCAGCCACCATGACATTGGTACTGGCATTATCCAAGGCGATCTTGATACGCTGGTTGTCACCGGATAAAATCTGTTGTGCCGYAATATCACTCGCATATTTCACAATTTTTACGGGTTTGCCATTTTCATCAAATATAGGGTTATAAGACGCATCGATCCAAACGACCTTACCGTCTTTGCCTAAGCGCTTATATTGATTGGATTCAAATTCACCCCGATTAAGCTTTGCCCAAAACGCTCTATATTCAGAACTCTCTTTATATGATGGCTCTACAAACATACTGTGATGCTGCCCCTGAATTTCGTCAAGACTATAGCCCAGAACACTTAAGAAGTTATCGTTCGCGGTGATAATCATACCATCCATATCAAATTCGATCACCGCTTGTGCCTTGGCGATGGCCTTTATCTGGCTATCTGCCTCTGCCAATAAACGATGTGATTTCATGGCTGTGCCACTAATATCATCAATCGACCTGTATATATCCTGAACATCCTCAGAGAATACGTCTTCGGACATATCCACGGTTAAGTCACCCTCAGACAATCGGGATAATGCCTCATGGATTATCGTCATTTCCTCGGTATGTTTGCTGCGGTACGCCCATAAGGATATCAGGATGGCAACCATTAATACCCCGCCCGTTAAGGGATAGACTAAATTCCCGCTTGTGGCAGCACTGGCGATAAAAATGACCAGTGATGCAAAGATCAGGGCGGAAATTATGACACCAAATGTTTTAGCTTTAATGCTACGCGCTATATTCATAAATGCTGAGGAATTCTTAGTCATCAGATATTCTCCTTAATGTTCAATATTTTATTTTTTGCGATTTGTTCATGTTAGGCAGCACGTTAAGCGGCGGCGGCGTCCAAATCAGGGATTAAATTTATATCAAAAAGCATCCGCGGCTTAATGATCGCGACCATTTTATCTTCGACAGACACCAATCCTTCCATGAAGGCATATTCCGGGTTAACGTCCTTATCCGGCACGCTCAGGATATCTTCTTGGGAAATGGTCAGAATATCGGACACGGCATCCACAAGAATACCGATGGTGCGTTCATCCAGTTTAACGATTATGACCACATGGCTTTTCCCGGGCTCCGTATGTCCCCTGCTGAACCGCGTTCGCAGATCAAATACAGGGACAATCACGCCGCGCATATTAATCACGCCGCGCATATAATCCGGGGAATTCGGCAGGCTGGTCGTGGGAATCCAGCCTTTAATCTCTCGTACGGTTGTAATTTCAACAGCATAGATTTCCTGACCGACATTAAAGGAGATATACTGCTTGATATCACCCTTTTGACTGGACGCATCAATGCCCTGTTCAATGGGGGGTTGGTCATTGGTTTCTTGAGTTGTCATCAGTGTATCTCCGAGCTAATTTGTGCCTGTGGTGAAATCTTGTTTGTTTCCGGCAAGGCGGATTGGAATTGCGTTAATTGATTTGCTGACATATCCTGTATGGTGGAGATATCCACAATCAACGAGACGCGGCCATTTCCGAGGATAGTGGCGCCGGATACGCCCTCAACCAAGGCATAATTTGACTCAAGACTTTTAATGACAACCTGTTGCTGATTGACAAGGTCATCCACAATAAAGCCCATAAGAACGCCGCCGTCCCCTTCGACCACCACGACAAGGCCTTCGCAGGGGTTTTGGATGGCATCATCAATGTCGTACAGGTCATATAAGGGAACCAAAAGTATATATTCCCCCCGAAACATCATGACATTTCGGCCATCGGGCAGGCTATTCACATCCTCTTTCCCCGGCCTGAGGGTCTGAATAATATTGACCAGCGGCAAGACATATTTCTCAGGCCCAATATCCACCACCATGCCGTCCATAACCGCCAATGTCAGGGGCAGTGACATGGTAAATTTACTGCCTTTTCCCTCCACCGAACGAATGGATATACGCCCGCCTAGGCTTTGAATATTTTTGCGAACCACATCCATACCCACGCCCCGACCCGAAACATTGGTGACGCTCTCAGCGGTCGAGAAGCCTGGCATAAAAACAAGATTATTAATTTCTTCATCAGAAAGATTCGCGTCCGGGCTTACCAGGCCTTTTGCGATCGCTTTTTCCAAGACAACCGCCTTATTTATCCCCGCGCCATCATCCTCAATTTCTATGAAGATACGCCCGCCCCGGTGAAAGGCAGAAAGATTTATGATCCCCTCTTCATTCTTGCCCGCCTTTGCCCGGACATCCGGCATTTCCAGGCCGTGATCAACGCTGTTGCGAATCATATGCATCAGGGGGTCCCCGATCCTTTCGGTAACTGTTTTATCCACCTCTGTCTCTTCACCAGACATCACAAGGCGCGCCTTTTTACCAAGCGTGGCCGTCAATTCCCGAACCAGACGCGGCATTCGGGAAAATACTGATTTTACGGGCTGTGCCCTGATGGCCATAACGCAGTCCTGCAAATCACGAATATGACGGGACAGGTCTTCGATACCCTGAACGAGATTTGGATATTGTTCCACCAGAAGTTCGCCGCCCTGTTCGCGCAACATGGCCTGCGTWATCACMAGCTCGCCAACCATATTTACCAATGTATCCACCTTATCCARTTCAACRCGAATGGATTGGCTGACAACAGCCTCGCCGGGCTTTACAGCTTTTACGGTTTTTTGCGCTTTCAATGCAGCTGGCTCATCTTCGATATCTTCGAACAAGCCGGCCTGCGCATCCTCGACAAATGCCTCCGGCGACAAATAAACCCCAAGATCAGTGATTAGCAGATCACAATCATCTTCTACAAATTCAAATACTTCCCGAATGGCCGCTTCGTCATATTCTGTTATTAAACGAAATTCCCAAGAAAAATAAGCATGCTCAGCTTCCATTTCTTCAATATCCGGCACATCGGAAACATCCAGCTTCACGGTAAGGTCGCCTAACGTTCCAAGTTCTTTGATCAACAGGATTGGCTCATTTGCCCGTTGAAATAACTCTTCATAGGGCTTGAATGAAATTTTGAAAATCCGCGTGTTTTTTTCTAGAGAACCCGTATCAACATCAGTATCAGGCTCCTTGGGGGTCGCTTCCGCGCTTTTCTCCGCCAGCGGCACGCCTGTTTGATCCAGAATGGCTTTCATAGCCTTGGCCACATCACTGCCCAGATCATCAGCAACCTCTTCACCGCGCTGCGCGGCGCCAACCAATTCGCTTAATATATCATAGGCCTGAAGCAATACTGTCATATACGCCGGGTCCATCTCCAACGCGCCTGACCTTATGTCATCCAATAATGTTTCTTGAATATGGGCAAAGGCAACCAACCGGTCAAACCCGAAAGCCCCTGCGCCGCCTTTTATGGAATGAACGGCGCGGAAAACCGAATGAACCACTTCCTCATCACAATCACCGGCCTGTAATTGCATCAGGCCTTCCTCAAGGCTGGTCAATAGGTCAGTACATTCATCAAAGAATATTACTTTAAACTGCTCCATTGGGTCTGACATTATGTTTCCTTAAAATAGGTTATTTGCGTCATATTAATTCAGGTCATTTTATTTAAGACCCACAGGATTTTTAGAATCCACAAACTTTTTCAACAACTTGAAGTAGTTTTTCCGGATTGAATGGCTTCACGATCCATCCCGTCGCGCCGGCGCTTCGGCCTTCATTTTTGATATCGGACCCACTTTCTGTGGTTAAAATAAGAATTGGGGTCGTTCTTGCCTCTGCGCGCTTACGTGCTTCGCGGGTGAAGGTAATGCCATCCATCACCGGCATATTGACATCTGTAATAATAACATCGAACGATGCGCCGGCTATTTTATCAAGCCCGAGCTGTCCATTTTCAGCTTCGACAACGTCATACCCCGCATTTTTCAGGGTGAATGACACCATATCCCGCATGGTTTTTGAATCGTCAATAGTTAGGGCGGTTTTTTTCATATTCTTTGCTCCATGGGGGCTATATGTTCCTCAAGACCGATATCATAAAGCGCAGATTTAAAGGCTTCCGCCATGTCAACGATCGAAAAATCAATATGATGAAAATCTGCCCTGTTTTTAAGAGAAAGCAGTATTTGAAGGCATGGTGTCGTAATGCGCTCTACCTCACTGGCCACAATCTTCAAGCTTTTTCCTTTCGTCAAGCAATCTAGAAAAGTTAATCGTAAATTTTCGGCTTCCGTTAAATCCATAATAGATTTTAACGTCAAAGAAATCTCATCATCAGAATTGGCTATGGCATATGAAGTCACATTATTCTCCTAAAAANTAACATAATTTTTTACTACTTTATGTTGAGTGATATTAACTAAATAATACTTAAAATAACATTAATGCTGTTAATATTTCACGAAGAAGGTCAATAAGTGTAATAATATGAAAGACTATATTACAATTATTAGTTGTTTATAGGGGCTAATAACATCAACCTCAGAGTCAAAATATTGTTTATTTCCAAAGATATTTCGTTATGATAATACCCATGATAAAAGACCTTATATATTTAGAAAAAAATCAAAATATCGCTTGGTTGATCCTTAACCGTCCCGATAAGAAAAATGCTTTGAATATTCATATGTGGCAGGCCATTCCCGCCCTCATCGCACAGGCCGAAAATGATCCCCAGGTTAAAATTCTGATTTTATGCTCAGCCACGCAAGATATATTCTGCGCCGGGGCAGACATCAGTGAATTTGACCTTTTCATTAATGATACAGAGATGCGCGATCAAAACCGCCGGGCGATCCGCGCCGCCAGCCGGGCCATTGAGAATTTATCAAAGCCAACCATTGCTATGATATCCGGCCCTTGTGTTGGCGGTGGCTGCATMTTGGCGCTCAGTTGTGACATACGTTTTGGTGATGAAAAATCCCGATATGGCATCACCCCCGCCCGCCTTGGCCTTGTATATGGTTTGTCCGATACACGGCGGCTTCTGGATCAGGTGGGCCCGGCAGCGACCCGTGACATCCTCTTCTCTGCGCGTATTATCGATTCGGCGAAGGCACTTCAGATTGGGCTGATTAATGACATTTTTAACGCAGAAAATCTGGAACAACAAACGCGTGATTATGCCGCTCTGCTGTTAAATAACAGCGCCCATAGCTTGCGAGAAATCAAGAAAGCCATTAAGCGCGTCCAATCTGGAATCCGGGATGACGACGAGCAGTCCGAGAAAATATTCCYCGCGGCCTTTGAGGGCAAAGACCATAAGGARGGCGTGGATGCCTTCCTCAACAAACGCAAGCCCAGTTATTAATCCTATTAATAATGCGGTATAGATAATGGGTTTATTTCTGACTAGAGCGCTCTGCGCTTAGATACGGGCGGCGTTGGCAATGCGCAGGCAAGCGCGGGCACAGAGGGCTTCGGCGGGTAATCCGGTTATTTTGCAGTCTGATTCGGCCTGCATGACGATTTCCAGTGCATTGGACAATCTGGCCGTAGACCATTTTCCTAATTGACTCATAAGCGATTTTTTTTCAGGTGAATAGGGACTGTAAACCACGGCCATAACCGCCTTGTCTGCCGATATTCCCTTGTCCATACTGCCCCGTATCAGATGCAATTTTTGTAGTCTCCGTGCCAGACTGCGCAAAATGGGGATCGCATTTTCGCCGCGATTGAATGCCTTGTAAATTGTGTCATCCAAAGTCTTTAAATCACCGCCCGTTGTGGCCACGGCAATCATATCCAGGGTCAGTGAGCCACTGTCCCCGACACAGGCCCGCGCATCTTCGAGCGAAACCGAAAACCGCGCCCCGTCTTTTGGGTTGCCCATATAAAGCGCCAGCTTTTCAAGCTCGCCGCGTGATACCATACGGTCTGAACCCAAGTTTCCCTGAAGGTAAGCCGCCGCCGCCGGATCAACGCTCAGGTTGTTCTGGCCCATCACCTCAAAAATTAAACTTTGTAAATTACCCTGATCATCCTCGTAGCAGGCCATGGCTGCCGCATTTTTGGCCTTCTCGAAAAGCTTGACCAATCCGGATGTGGTTTTAATGCCGCCYGCCGTAATGATCACCAATCCATCRCCTATGGGATTTGCCAGAAATGATTTTACCGCCTCTGATATATTTTCACCTGCGCCGTCGACACGAACCACACGCTGTCCGCCCATCATGGATATGGCTGCCGCTTCATCCGCCAAAAGATAAGGCTCGGATTTCAGTTTATCCGGCGCAATATTAGCCACAAGAAAAGGATCCCGCAGATCCTTGACCAATTGCCGCGCGATAAGGTCTGCCCGCTCTCGCACCAGCCCCTCATCACGGCCATAAATCAAGAACGCGCGGTAAGCCGGATTTGCTTTCTTGACCTGCGCCGTAATGTCATTTTTGTTTAATTTCATGGCTTGTGAAACACTTTACTGCTTGAGCTACTCCTTAGCCGTAGTTTTGCTAAAATAAGCGCCGATACGCGTGGCCATTTGATTGCTGACTTCTTCGGCCAGGCGTTTCAAAGCCGCATTACGGGCAATCATATTGGAATAATCCGACTGAGCCAAGTCATATGTCACAAGACCCCGCGCCGCTGAATCCAGCACCACTTTCGATGTTGACACCTCTTCCAATTGAAAGGCCGCCACCAATTTCAGATTCTGCAGCGTGACCGATTCATCCTGACGAATACCATAACCATGCTCTTCGATCAAAAAAGTAACATTCAACATAAAGTCGGCTGAGGCTGTTTCGCCGAAAGGTGTCAGGCGATCCAGYAAATTATTGCGGATAACCTGCCCGATACGGGAGGGCCGGCCCTCTTCCGTAATATCCGCCACTCTGATATTTGCCATAACATCCCGAAGATCGGTTTTGCCATCAGAAAACTGACCATACATGGGTTTAAAGCCACAGCTCCCCAAAATAAGCGGAAGCAGCAGACACATCATGAGGGTCTTAAAATATTTCAGACAAAAAATGCGCTTCATAGGCTTTCCTATATGACAATATTGACAATACGGTTTGGCACCACGATGATTTTGCGTATGGCATGCTCGCCCACGGCAGATTTGATTTTCTCTGTAGCCAAAGCCAGTTTTTCCAGCGCCGCGCTATCCATGTCCTTTTCAACCTCTATGGTATCACGAAGTTTGCCTTTAACCTGAATGGCGATCGTTACCGTATTTTCCTGCATCAATTCCGGCTGCGCAATCGGCCAGGCGGCATCGGTTACAATATCCTGTTGTCCCATCATCTGCCACATTTCTTCTGCCAGATGAGGCATCATCGGCGCGGTAAGCTGAATCAATGTCGTCAGGGCTTCGCGCAAGGCATGAATATCGCCATCCGAACCGTCTGACTTAAAGGCATTTACAGCATTGGAAAATTTATAAATCTGCGCCACGGCATTGTTAAAATGGAAATCTTCGATATCACGGCCAACGGAATCAATGCTGACATGGGTTATCCGCCGCAAATCCTGCGCGGCCTTGCTGAATTCAGCAGGCTCCCGGCAATCCCGCAGGCCTTCCATGCCCATGGTAATCGTCCGCCAAAGCCTTTGCGTGAAACGCCAGGCCCCYTCAACRCCTTCTTCKGTCCATTCCAGATCCCGYKCGGGCGGGCTGTCGGACAACATGAACCAACGGGCGGTATCGGCCCCATACTGGTCAATGATGGCCGTCGGATCGACAACATTTTTCTTGGATTTTGACATTTTGATTGACCGGCCCACGGTGACAATATCGCCGGTTTTCTTGTCAACCAAAACCCCGTCATCATTCTTGATCAGGTCTGTCGGTAAAACCCAGTTGCCTTTTGTATCGGCGTAAGTTTCATGGCAAACCATGCCCTGCGTGAACAGGCCGTCAAAGGGTTCATCCACCGAGGACAGACCAATTTTTTTCATGGCCCTTGTGTAGAAACGGGAATAGAGCAGATGCAGGATGGCATGCTCTACGCCGCCGACATATTGATCAACCGGCAACCAGTAATTCGCCGCATCGGCATCCACCGGATCATCTGATTTCGGCGAACAAAACCGGGCAAAATACCATGATGAATCAATGAAGGTATCAAAAGTATCCGTTTCGCGCCGGGCGGCTTTGCCGCATTTCGGGCAATCCACATTCTTCCATGTTGGGTGATGGGCCAGTGGATTTCCCGGCTTGTCAAAGCTGACATCATCCGGCAATATCACCGGCAGATCAGCCTTCGGCACCGGAATAATGCCGCAATCATCACAATGAATGACCGGAATGGGACAGCCCCAATAACGCTGGCGGGAAACGCCCCAGTCCCGCAGACGGAAATTAATGGTCTTGGTACCAAAATTCCCCTTTTCCGCGCGGCGGGCGACTTCGGCCTTGGCATCCTTTATGGTCAGGCCATCAAGAAAATCGGAATTAAATAATGTTCCGGGGCCGGTATAGGCTTCTTGATCCACGGCGAAATCCGCGCCTTCGCCGTCGGGCCGGATCACTGTGCGCACCTCAAGATTATATTTATGGGCAAAATCCAGATCACGCTGATCATGGGCCGCCGACATAAAAATCGCGCCCGTGCCATAATCCATAAGAACAAAATTGGCAAGAAAAACGGGTAAATCACGGTCTTCGATAGGCGATTTAGCAACAATGCCCGTATCGAAACCCTTCTTTTCCATTTTCTCCATGGCTTCTTCTGTGGTCGCCCCGGCGCGGCATTCAACAATAAATGCCTGCAACGCCGGATTATTCTCTGCCAATTTCGCCGCCAAAGGATGATCCGCCGCAATTGCCATACCGCAGGCCCCGAATATGGTATCCGGTCGCGTGGTATAGACTTCCAGAGGATCCTGATTATCAATTTCAAAAAACAGCCGCAAACCTTCGGATCGTCCGATCCAGTTTTTCTGCATGGTCCGGACTTTTTCCGGCCATCGCKCCAAACCATCCAGCGCCTCATTCAATTCTTCGGCATATTCGGTGATTTTCAGGAACCACTGGCTCAAACGCCGGCGTTCAACCGGTGCGCCAGATCGCCAGCCACACCCATCGACGACCTGCTCGTTGGCCAGAACCGTATTATCCACAGGATCCCAATTAACCCATGATTCCTTGCGGTAAACCAGACCCGCATCCATAAAATCCAGAAACATTTTCTGTTCCTGTCCATAATATTCCGGATCACAGGTGGCAAATTCCCTTGACCAGTCAATACTTAAGCCCATTTGTTGCAATTGACCGCGCATATGAGCAATATTTTCGTAAGTCCATTTTGCCGGATGAACATTATGTTCCATGGCGGCATTTTCCGCCGGCATGCCAAAGGCGTCCCAGCCCATGGGATGCAGAACATTAAAGCCCTTTGCCCGCCGGTAACGCGCCACAACATCGCCTTGGGTATAGTTACGGACATGGCCCATGTGAATTTTGCCGGATGGATAGGGAAACATCTCCAGCACATAATATTTCGGCAGAGAGCTGTCTTCCACGGCAAGGAACGTCTCTCTCTCGGTCCAGATTTTTTGCCATTTTGCCTCGGTAATTCCGGCGTTATAGCGCGTCATAGTTTTTCCTGATCTTCATACAGTTCGGGTTCCCCAACCACCATCAACGGATGCTTCACCCAATAAAATTTAAATTGACCCGTTACTTAATTGGGGCATTATTCCGCCGAAGCAGTCTGGCCTGCATCAGAATAGCATTGGTAATTTTGATCGAAGCACCGGGGCGGGGCGCTGTATCCTGCCACCCATTTGCCGCCGTTATCTGACGATGAACAGTGACTTTTAATGAATCCGCAGTAAGTTTACGGCCCAGAATAAAAATGTCAGCCTTTGTCCGTTCATTTTTATTTCCCGGATTGACTTTCCATTCGGTCAAAATAACGCCGCCATTTTGATCCGCCGTTTTCAAAGGCATGAAAGATAGTGTATCCAGTGATGCCCGCCATAAATAGGCGTTGACCCCAATCTGATAAACTTCCTCGGCGGCTTCCAGTCTTTTTGTGCTACTATCGTCATCGCCGCCAAAGATTCCGCATCCGCCCAATGTCAAGGCCAAAATAACGGCTAAAGCCTTCGTATATATTCCTGTGGTCGATTTTTTTGTATAATTTTTAATTTTCTCATACACGGTCATGCATATTCCATTCTCTTAACTTCAATTTCTCATTTCAGACATATTTTCAGGCATATTTCAGGCGACATCATAACCATTGATGAATAACCTTTAAAGCTGTTTATCTCTTTGTCAGGGGCCAAACAAGATTTTCTTACATAAAATTGTCATTTATCAGGCACATAATCCCATGAGCCGAGAAATTATGAATCCAGATTGATTTTTACGCTTTCACATTGTATGATTTCATGTATCTATGTGATTCTAACGTATCATCTGGATAAGAAGGCGTGAAGCTTTTTAAAGTTTCAAAATCAACGCCCAAAATTATAATAATATTGCTTTAAAGTAGAATTGTGAGGATTCGCTGTGAAAAATAAAAAAGGCCGCATCGCTATTATATGCACCATTGGCATTTATGCCATGGGCGCGGCTGCCTTTGCCGATTCACAATCTTCACAAAAGCCCATACCAGAAAATACCGTTCAAGAAGATAAAGGCCTGACCTCCGTCATTCTTTCTTTTTTTGCCCCCGGCGACAAAGAAAAAAATGTGGGGCCGGAAGTCTCGCTTCTTAAAAGTCCGCCTAAGGAAAAGGCCGACAAATATATTACATTATCGGAACCTGTCACATCAGAACATGATGTAACCGCAGGATTTGGGCAGCCTAAAAACAAATTATTCATTCAACAATCCGACGCCGTTAAGTCATCACTCATTTTCCATATGGGCAACGCAGGTTTCTCCACTTCTCGGCCGTCTGGCTTCACGGGAATAGGCGCCGCCACAACAGGCCAGCAGATCACTTTTTCATACGGCAATGCCCCTGCCGGGCAAGATTCGGGCGCGGTGGGCATTTCATTCGGGTCACAGTTTCTGGTAGAGCCCAGCTCTATCATGTCACCGCTTTATGAGGCTTCAGGATTTGGATCAGGCTATAACCAACTCAACACGCGGCAGGCCTACAACCTGTCTGTTGATATGGGCTACGCTGGATTTAAATTTGGCGCGTCCTACAGTCAGGAAAAGATGAACCATGATTCAGGCATGAAAGGTTTCGACATCGGGCTTGGCTATGCCAGCAGGAAATGGGGCGCCGACGTAAGGTTTGGGGAATATAAGCGTGAACGCGACTTGTTTTTTGCCACGACAGAAGAATTTTACGATACCGTCTATGCCCTTGAAATTGGCGCGGCCTACCATATCCATTCTAACATCCGTTTCACGGGTCGCTTTACCTATTATGCCTATGGTCAAGAAAATGATTTGGACGCCCTCAGGAACAGTCAGGTCTTTTTCCTCGGCACCAATGTGAATTTTTAAGATTTCTGTCATTAACGGCTTCAGGGGCGGCTCCTGTTTTTGGATTACGCTCAAGCGCCGCTAAAGGCTGCGCTCCCGGTCGGTCGCTAGGTCGCGAGGGCTCACGTTTTTTGGATTACGCTCAAGCGCCGCTAGGGCTGCGCTCCCGGTCGGTCGCTAAGTCGTCGCTGTGCTCCTCCTGTGTTGGCGTCCTCTTCAACCTCGTTTCATGGGGGGGGAATTTCTTGCGCGATTTGGAATCCACGGATTGCCGCAAGTCCAACAAGCCCCGAACCGATCAATTCATGCCCGTTCAGTGACGATATTCCGCCCAATCCATAAAGCGGCAGATGGGACGCCTTCACCATATCCTGAACCCCCCGCCGCCCAAGGGTTTTCTGCTCTGCGGTTAATGTCTCTGCATGGCTATGCGTTGGGAATACCGGCGCAATCAGAGCGGCATCAATGGGCAGCCGCGCTGCCTTCTTAACAGAATTTATATCATGACACGCCGCCGTGATCATCCAATGAGGATGGTTTCGGCGAATATCACCGGCCTGCATCATCATCATCTCAGGTAAATGCACGCCGCCAGCGCCTATTTTTTCGGCCAGTAAAATATCTCCAGCCACCAGAAAAAGGATATTTTTCTTCTGGCAAAGCTTGGCCAATTCTGCGCAGAGCGCGGCTCTTGAAGGGTGATCATAATCCCGAAAAATTACAGCGGCCCCTTGGCCTAATTCAGATATTACTTTCTCTGGATAAGGCACCGCCTGCTGGTCTGTGACAAAAAATAACGACGGCAATCCCTGCCCCTTCTTATGAACCTGCCAATAATTCTGGCAATATTCCTGATTGAGACGATTTGCGATGTCTGCTAATGTGAATTCTCTTTGGGTCATAACGCACAATAATACAGGAATTCAGCCTTGACCAGCAAACTTGAGACCGTCCTGCTTAATATTCATAATGCCGCAAAAATCGCCCGGCATACGGCAAAGGATATCACCTTGGTGGCGGTGTCCAAAACCCGGTCATCTGACGCCATAACGCCAATTCTGGATCAGGGGCAGCGCGTCTTCGGCGAAAATAAGGTTCAGGAAGCCGCCGAAAAATGGCCGCGCCTTCGAGAAAAATATACCGATGTGAAACTTCACCTTATTGGGCCCCTCCAAAGCAACAAAGTCCGTCAGGCCATTCAGCTGTTTGACGTCATCGAAACCGTTGATCGCATTAAACTGGCCCGCGCCATCGCCCGCATTAGCGCAGAAGAAAATAAATCCGTTCAATGCTATATCCAGATTAATGTGGGCCGCGAAAATCAAAAATCCGGCATTGACCCTGACGAAGCCGATAATTTCATCACCCTTTGCCGCGACGAATTAAAATTGCCCGTTCAAGGATTGATGTGCATCCCGCCAGCAGAGGAAGACCCCAAAGCCTATTTCACCCTGATGAAAGAAATCGCCGGGCGCAATGGTCTGGATAAATTATCCATGGGCATGAGCGGCGATTATCAGGACGCCATTCTATGCGGCGCGACTTCTGTCCGTGTTGGCACCGCAATTTTTGGGGCGCGCGAACCTAAAGAATGAAAAAACCGGCATCCCTATCAGGAACGCCGGAAGTCGGAAGATATCAGGCAATTTGATTATTCATCAAAAAGGGCTGATTAAGTTAATAGGGATCAATTAACGCGTACAGTTAACGTCGTCTCGGGTGATAATATGGGTAAAATTTCCAACAAATCCTGTTTCCTCAAGGCGATACAGCCTTCGGTTCCTTCGAATGTGTCCTCGCTGGTTTCGCTGGCCACATGAAGAAAAATGGCGCTGCCCTTGCCTTTTTCGGTTGGGTTATCGTTATGGCCGAGCACCACAATCACATCATAAGCATCATCATCCCGCCACAGGCTTTCGGCGCTGGCATGATAGGGCAGCATGACCGATTGGTTATAGGCCCGGTCATCAGGATCATCACACCAGCCATCTTCTTGTAAAAGTGCCATCATTGGCACCTGCGTGTAAATTGGCGTGGACAGTTTATCATAACGATAAAAGACGGTTCGCAAGGGAAAATTGCCCTGCGGCGTTCTCATGTCTCCTTCATGCTTTACCAAAGCAACACCTTGCTTACCCAAGGCGCAAGGGAAGATTTTATCCCCCAACGTCAGGGTGCCTTGCGACGGATTGTCATTGACCGCCCGCACAATAATTTCTTTTGCCGGATTCATCTTTTTATACCCTTTTTATCTGCTAACGACTGTATTTCAAGCTGTCAATTTCATCGGCCAGATCACGGCCTTTGTCCGTGGCAATGCGCTCCAGAACCTGAATGCGTTGCTCCATGGCCTCAATTTTCTTTATGAAGACATCAACTTCTTTCTTGGAATAATAGTCGCTCAATCCAAGGTCATGCATCAAGTCATCAAGCGCCCCCGTCGTGCCATTGGCGTTATTACGTTCGAAATAACTTTTTATAAGCCCGCCGATCACAACGATTCCCACGATTAAGACGACCATTTCAAATACATGCATTTTCTTTTCCCTCTCTTTATTTCTTATCTAAAAACCACAATCGCCGTCATTCGCCGTAAAGGTTATGGGCGCTATCATCCAGAAGTACGCTCACCAGAAGRTAGCCCAAAATCATAATAGGCCCGGTCATCAGCAGCGCCAGAATACCCGCAATGCGCAATATTAAAGGGTTAATGCCAAGATAATCCCCAAGCCCCGAGAAAACACCGCAGACTTTACCGCGCCGACTGTTTTTATAGAGTTTTTTTATGTGGTATTTTTCATATCTGCTCATTTTCTTGCTCCATTCATTCTACCAGCTATATGGCCTGGAATTATTTTTTCTTCAGGTCTTCGAATTCTTTATTAAGATTATATTCCCGTGAGGTCACATGGGCCTCTGCTGCCCTCAGGCGACGTTCAATCTCTCTGAATTTATGACGCACATCCCGGATGGTATTTTTGGGCTGGGTGCGGACACCCTTCCAGAATTCATCCTGCTCTTTACTTTCAAACATGTCATCAGGTTTCGCGTCCAAAAGCCAGCACATCAGAATATAAGCGATGACGACGATGCCGCTTGCCGGGGAAAGCAGGCCAAGAATGGCGACAATACGAATGATCGTTGCATCGATGCCCGTATAGTCGGATATTCCGGCGCAAACGCCGCATATTTTGCCATTTTTCTTATCAAGATATAATTTATTATATTTTGGCGTTTCTCTTGGGTGATGGCGCGTCATGRYTTTYCCCTCCACTCAGGRGATTCGGCATCCAGAATRCGYTCAATATTCTGGATGCGGCGCTCTATTCTTTCCGCGCTATCCCACATTTCCGTAAGGATTTTTTCATCTTCCGATGTCAGCGTTCTGGATTGTTTCCATTTTGTTACATAATGAAAAATAATCATCAGGGGCGCGACAACAACCATAAACAGGATGCCCAGAGTTTCCATTTTTTGAACCTTTCTTCTTGCTAAATCCCCTTACGGGGATGGGCTTATTTGGCCTGTGACTTTTTAGTTTTAGCCATTTTGGCTTTTAAGGCCGCCAGATCATCTGCCACCTGCTGCTGGGATTCAAGGTCTGWGAATTCTTCACTTAACGATTTCTCCCTGCCTATATCAGCGGCCTCAACGCGGCTTTCTGTATCATCAACACGTTTTTCCATCTGCGTAAAGCGGATCATGACGTCACCAATCCGGTTATCATAGAGCTTTTGACGCACTYTAAGCTGACTTGTTGCGCTTTCCTGCCGCTCAACAAGGGAGCGTTGCTTTTGCTTGGCTTCCTTTATTTTAGCTTCCAGACTGATGATATCGCTTTCATATTTTTTCAAAGCCTCATCAAGGGGGACACGATCTTCGGCGAGACTTTCCGCAAGCTCCGCCATTTTGGCCCGTTCAATCAAAGCGGCGTTGGCCAAATCTTCGCGGTCTTTATTCAAGGCCAGTTCAGCCTTACTATACCATTCATCCTGCGCGTCTTGCAACCGCGTCAAATTACGTTCCATCTCTTTGCGATCGGCAATGACGCGCGCGGTAGAGGAACGTACCTCGACCAACGTGTCTTCCATTTCCTGAACCATCATGCGGATCATTTTTGCCGGATCTTCGGCTTTGTCCAGAATGTGATTAATATTTGAATTTACAATGTCTGTAAGGCGGGTAAAAATGCCCATGTTCTTTCTCCAGTTATAAATTTGCACCCCTCTTGTGGTACGCGGAATATAACATTGCATGATGCGTGCCAAATATGAAGAAAGCCCCCAAAGCATTGATTTATAATATCTATTTTTATAAATCATATTTTCCTTGCTATTCTCAGCTTAGCGAAATACACTATTAGTTAGTGAAAATTACCAAGATTTARTAAAATGCGCCTAAATTCACCGCAAGATCAGRCTCTCATCGGGGAAAGCCCGTCATTTCTGGAGATTAYCGACCAATGTTCGCGGGCGGCCAAACATGATCGGCCTGTTTTGGTGATCGGGGAACGCGGCACGGGCAAAGAATTAATCGCGGCCCGCCTGCATTTTTTATCCCCGCGCTGGGACAAAAGCTTTATTCAGGTGAATTGCGCCGCATTGCCCGAAAGTCTTTTGGAGTCAGAACTCTTTGGTCATGAAGCCGGGGCCTTCACCGGGGCCAGCGTCCGGCGCATTGGCCGGTTTGAGGCGGCCAATAATGGCACCCTGTTTCTTGATGAAATTGCCACCACTTCCTTACCCGCGCAGGAAAAACTGCTGAGGGTCACAGAATATGGCAGCTTCCAGAGAATCGGCAGCAATAAAACCATCCAAACCGATGTCAGACTGATCGGGGCAACGAATATCGACCTGCCAACGGCCGCAGACAGGGGCGATTTTCGCCATGACTTGCTTGACAGGCTTGCCCTTGATGTCATTACCTTGCCGCCATTACGTCATCGGCGGGATGACATTCTTTTGCTGGCCTATCAATTCGGGCAACGGGTCGCGCAGGAACGAAAATGGGCGAGCTTTCCCGGTTTTTCCGATGATATGACCGATGCACTGATGCAGCATAGCTGGCCCGGCAATATTCGTGAGCTGAAAAATGTTATCGAACGCGCCGCCTATCATGCAGAAGATGAGCTTGTCGCCATTGACACCATGGAAATCGACCCTTTCGAATCGCCCTACCGGCCCCGCGCCAATATGCGAATGCCCCCTATTGAACCCGCGAGCATAGAGGATAATCCCAAAGACAATATGCCGCAGGAAGAGGGCCGGATTTTTGACGGCAAGCCCATCGACTATACCCAAACACTCGCCGCCATAGAGTGCGGGCTTCTGGAGGACGCGCTGAAAAGCAACAAATATAACCAGCGGGAGGCGGCAAAATTCCTTAATCTTACCTATCATCAGCTGCGCCATCAATTAAAAAAACATGACTTGCTTTAACCTATGTCCGGTTAATCAAAAAACGGTAACTGAGCACAGACAGGATACTGGACAATAGCATCATCGTGGTCATGGGCAGAATGTCATCGCTATGAAGCAGGCCAAGAATCCCGCTTAAAATACCGGCCATAACAAATTGAGACGTGCCAAGAATCGCTGTGGCTGATCCGCTGTTATCTTCAAAATCCTCAAGAAAGCAGGCAAATGAGTTGGGCATGATAATCCCCGCCGCGCCAACGGACAACATGATCATCGGCACCACCATATATATATTCTTCGGATCAATGAAAGCCAGATCAACGACCTGCCCGCCCCAGAGCGCGGCATTGGCCAGTAATTGTATGACGATGCCCGCCCCGATCAGCTGATGGGGACTGAAAATATTCAACAAGAAAGGATTTAAGCGATTAAAGCACATCATGACGATAATATTAATGCCAAATAAAACCGGAAAGAAATCCGTTGAGACCCCAAGATAGGAAATATAGGCAAATGCAGATCCCGTCAAAAACAAAAACATCACTGATGAACTAAAGGTCTGGGTAACCATATAGCCCACAGCCCGGCGATGGGTCAGCACGCGGCGGTAGCCGTCCCAGACCTTGGCAAAATTTAATTTACTGGTCAATGCCTTCTTGCGCTCCGGCAAACACAGAAAAATAATCACCAGCGAAACCAACGCATAGCCCGCCAGAAAAACAAAAATCATCCGCCAATCGGAAAAATTTAATATAATCGCCCCCACCGCCGGGGCAACCAGAGGCGCGAGCATCATCACAACCCCGATCAGGGCAAACATTCTGGCCGCTTCCTTGCCGGTAAAGCGATCCCGGACAACCGACGGCGCGATCACGGTGACAAACCCCCCGCCAAAAGCCTGAACAAACCGGCCAAAAATTGCGGATTCAATATTGGGGGCAAATATAATGGCAATCGTCGCCAGAAAAAAAATAACAACCCCCGGCCCGCCGACACGCCGGCGGCCAAAATGATCGGACAATGGCCCGCCCACAAGCTGTCCCATGGCATAGCCCAAAAAGAAAGCCCCAACCGTCATCTCTACCATACCGATACTGGTGCCAAAATAATCGGCCATATCCGGCAACGCCGGCAGATAGGTATCAATGGAAAAAGGCGTCAGCGCCACAAGGGCYGCCAGCAGGATCGCCAATATCCTTGGGGAAAATTCAGGTCTCATCTTAAGGTTTCAATCTATGGCCTCAGGACAGCAAATGGCCCGAGCGTTTCTTTTTAGTTTGCAGATAATGGTCATTATGGGCATTGGACGGAAAGCTGTGCGGAACCCTTTGCGTCACGGTCACCCCGCATTTCTCCAGACCATCAACTTTCAAGGGGTTATTGGTCAACAGGCGAACTTTGTCAAATCCCAAAATTTTTAACATCTGCGCCGCCGGGTCAAACAGGCGCTCATCCGCGTGAAAGCCCAGCCGTTCATTGGCGTCTACCGTGTCAAACCCCTGATCCTGTAATTGATAGGCCCGCAGTTTATTAATCAGCCCGATGCCCCGCCCCTCCTGCGCCAGATAGAGCAAAACGCCGCCGCCGGCATTCTGCATATGCTTGATGGCCCCGTTCAATTGATCACCGCAATCACATTTCAATGACCCCAGAAGGTCGCCGGTGAAACATTCCGAATGAACCCGCGTCAGCACCGGATCATGACGGTTCGGGTCACCAATGATCAGCGCAAAATGTTCCGTCCCGCCATCATCCGGACGGTAGGCCACCATAGTGGTTTTCGCCGCGCCCGCCAAAGGCACCCTGGCCGAGGTAACAAAACGCAAGGCTTGCCCGTCGCGATGATCGAACACGAGAATATCGGACGCGCTCGCCTGCAACAGTCCCTTCTGCGCGGCCCAATGCGGCCCATCTTCTGTGGGTATAAGGCCAGAGAATAACGCTGCGGGCAGTAATTTTGCTATTTTGCATAACTTCAATCCGGCAGCATGAATTTTTCCGGCGTCTTGATCCGCCACATGAAATGGCCCCTTCATGGGCTGCCTTAAATCATCAGCTGGATCAGCCATGGACTGGATCATCGCCGCCGCCCCATATTCGATCATATGTTCCGACAATTTTATCAGCGCCACATCCCCGCCGCGCGGCAAGACCCGTAAAATATTGGCCCGATGATAGGTCAGGCCGATCACGGGCGGCGTTTCGGTCAAATCCTGAAATCGGTCAATCCACGTATCCGTCAGTAATTCTGCCGATTGCATAAGGATAACATCCTGCCCGTCACTGATCACCACAGGCAACCCACGGCGCAATTCGCCCGCCGCGCGCTCGACGGTCACGATGTTGTGATCGAGCAATGGCTTGTTGGCCTTGTTTTTTTCTGGGCGTGGCTCTATAGCCATTTTCAATTCCATTATGCCGAAAGTTAAAAGAATGTTATATAAACCTATATATAATAGGCTTGCGAAAAAAGAACAGGATTAAGTCATGGATCACAATTATAACCTGCTGCTGGTAGATGATGATGGCGATCTTCGGAGCATTCTCGCCGAGCAGCTTGCCTTTCATGAAGAATATGCCGTCACAGAAGCCGGCACCGGCATGGACGGCCTTAATGCGGCCAAAGCAGGCACATATGACCTCATCATTCTTGATGTGGGCCTGCCCGATCTGGACGGGCGGGAAGTCTGCCGCATGATGCGCAAAGCCAATATCAAAATCCCCATCATTATGTTAACCGCCAATGACAGTGACAGCGACACCATATTAGGGCTTGACGCCGGGGCCAACGACTATGTGACCAAACCCTTCAAATTTGCTATTCTTCTGGCCCGAATTCGCGCCCAGTTGCGCCAGCACGCCATCAGCGAGGATGCCTCTTTTATCATCGGCCCCTATCAATTCAAACCCGGGGAAAAATCACTCATTAATCGAAGCACGCAGGAGCTTATCCGTCTGACAGAAAAAGAAACCGCAATTTTAAAGTTTTTAAAAAGGTCGGACGGCAATCCCGTAAGCCGCGATATATTACTGGAAGAGGTTTGGGGGTATAATGCGGCGGTCACCACACATACGCTGGAGACACATATATATCGTCTGCGCCAGAAAATAGAACCCAACCCTTCATCTGCAACAATTCTCTTAACGCAGGGCGGCGGATACCGTTTGGGGAATTAATCAATCATTCAAGTCATTATTCTGGACTTGAGGCAGTGACTGAGTTATCAAGCCAGCATGAGCTTTGAGATTTGTTTTACACGCCGCTACTGCATGAGCCATCGTCTGTTCAATATCAAGAACAGTCGGTGTTTCGTCCCCCATGGTCATAATGAATATGTCAAGGCCTACCTCATCAGTACAGGCCATGACCAGTTGGACGGCGCGGTAAATATGATGGCCCCCTTCGCCGTGCTGAAAAAACGCTGGCATCAATGGATTGATGATCATGTGGATCACAGCCTGCAATTATCCAGTCAGGATCAGATGCTGGATTATTTTAAAAATTCCGAGCCCGAGAATTTGCCTCATATCATGATCACGCCCGGCGATCCGACAACAGAGGTTCTGGCCGCTTGTTTCATGGCCAAAATAAATGCCATATTATTTGATCAGGGCCTTGCCGTTCGCTGCCGGAAAATTGAGATTATTGAAACGCCGACCAATATGGTGAGCTTTAGCGGCGATCCGGCAGAGGTTATCTGCACAGATCATTACCCGGCAAGCAAGGCTGGCGCGACATGGTGGCAGCGTCCCGATATGTCCATCAACGATCTGGATATATAACGTCATGAAGCAGGCCATCCTGATCACCGCCGCCGGTAAACGCATTGGGAAATGCCTTGCACAGGCACTGGCCAAACAAGGTTATTATATCTATCTGCATTATCATACAGCCCATAGCGATGCAGAGGAGACCCTCAAGATCATTGAGAATAATGGCGGGGCCGGCGCGTTAGTGCAATGCGATCTGGAAGATTATGAGGCGACCGAGGCCTTGTTATCCCGCTGTGGTAACTTGGGCAATGACTCTGACTACCCCCTGCGTCATGTCATCAATAACGCATCGCAATTCAGTGATGACCGTATTTTTGATTTTACAGAACAGAGCTTCTCCTCCCATCAAAATATCAACCTGCGCGCGCCTATGCAATTGGCCCGCGCCCTGTATAAGATAATCCCAGACGGCGATAAAGGCAGCGTGATCAATATTATCGACAGCAAAGTCTTCGCCTTGAACCCCGATTTTCATTCTTATACCTTAAGTAAATACGCCTTGCTCGGCGCGACGGAAACCATGGCACAGGCTTTTGGCCCCAAGCTTCGGGTTAATGGCATCGCGCCGGGGCTGACCCTGATCAGCAGCAGTCAAACGGCCAAAAATTTTGAWCTGGCCAGTCACCTGAATTTTATCGGGGAACCCCTTGATGTTGAAGATATCGCCAAAACAGCGCTTCTGCTTTTAACAAGTCCCTCCCTTAACGGGACAACCATTCCTGTGGACGGCGGCCAGAAAATGATTAATTTCACGGGCGATGTGGTCAATGTCGCCACAGATATTCTGAAAAAGTCTGGTATTCTGAAAAAAACCTAAACCGTAAACTCAACCATAACCGGCGCATGATCCGAAGGCTTTTCCCAGCCTCTCGCATGTTCCAGAATCGCCATATTTTCCATATTATTTTTCAGATGAGGGCTGGCCCATATATGATCAAGCCGCCGCCCCTTATCCGAAGTACGCCAGTCCTTTGCGCGGTATGACCACCAGCTATATAGCCGTTCCGGTTCCGGCACAAAATGGCGCATCACATCACACCAGTCGTGAGCCTGCATCAAAACCCTCATTTTTTCACATTCCAGCGGCGTATGGCTGATCACTTTAAGCAGTTTTTTGTGCGACCAGACATCACTTTCCAGGGGGGCAATATTCAAGTCACCCACCAGAATATATTTACCGTCTTTCGGTAAATCCCGCGACCAGTCTGTCATTTCATCCAGAAAATCCAGCTTATGGGCGAATTTATCATTCACGTCCGCATCGGGCACTTCGCCGCCGGCCGGCACGTAAAAATTATGCACGGTCACGCCGCCCGGCAACCGCGCCGCAATATGGCGGGCGTCTCCCTTGGCACACCAATCGCGGCGGGTGATATTTTCAAGGGGAAGCCGCGACATGATGGCGACACCATTATAAGATTTCTGGCCTGCGATGGCCTGATGGCAAAAGCCCCGTTCCTCAAAATATTCGGTTGGGAACATAGGATCCTGCWCTTTGGTTTCCTGAAAGCAGATCACATCGGGGTTATCGCCCTCTATCAATTTACCCACCTGATCAATTCGCGCCCTTATTGAATTGATATTCCATGTTACCAGCTTAATTCTCGCCATTACGCACCCTTATTATTATAGAAAACCTAGAAAAACATTACCGCTGATTTGGTAAAATCAAAAAATGTTACCCCTGATTTGGTAAAATCAGAAAATATTAAATGTATTACCCATCACGCCCAGCGGCCACCATCCGGTTTCATATAGCTGATATTTAAGCTGAAAAGGGTGATCATCGGAGGCCCCAGCCGCAATCACCAATGCCGCCTGATAACAGGCCTGAACGCCTTCGCCAATGGCCGCTTTCATCAATTCTTCGTCATGCATGCCGTACCGGTCGGCGGCAGCAATAACGCCTTCGCTCACATATTCTGACGCCGCGCTGGTGACGCGGGCCAGCACCATTTCCAGAAGTTCGGGATCTATGGTTTGCGTTATCTCCACCGCCAGCGCGGCCATAAGCTGCTGCTCAACCTCCCAAAAAGGACTATTCCAATCATTGGTTTCCAGTGAAAAGGCTGCTTCCTGCCAGTCTTCCACCTCTGCGGGCATGGCTTCGGGAAAACCAAGCGCATCCAGATATGCCTTGGCTTTTAAAACAACTTCGGCCTCAAGAGGCTCGCCCACATTACGGAACCAATCGGTGCGCGGTATTAATTTGGTAAAACGCGAAACCAGAACCAGCGTCGGGTATTCTTCCAATACATCAATTTCAATATCATCTTCGTCCATAACCATTCCTCATAAGTCAGAATAGATAAGTAAGCTTTCTGAATGAATAGCTCAAGGGGATAAATATAAAAAAAGCCCGGCCAATATACTTCCAGAATACTTCTAGAACACTGGCCGGGCAGGTTTGTGCAATAAGGAAGGGGGAGGGAAAAACCTTTTGCACAATAGCCCGAAATGATAGCGACCTGAGGAAGGAATGGTCATATATGCACTCATTTCACGCTATATATTAGATATGGGTAATGTDAATTTCCCGTCAAGAGGCAGGCAGATATTTTTTAGCCTCTATCTGCCGCGTGGGCCATGTCTTTTAGGTCTGGGATCTTTAAATTTGAAATTCTTGTCATCAATTTCCACATTATATTCCGGATTCAGCAGGGCAACACGTGTGGTATAGCCTTGAGCATCGACAACTTCCCAAGCCCTGAGCTCCATTGTGCTTTCTTCAAAAATCAGGATAATATAGCCATATTCCTGACGTTTTGGATCAATGACGGGGACTTTCACCAAACCGGCAAAACGGATAATGTCGGGCACTTCGATAGAATCGTCAAATGTGATTTCCTCGTCCACCAGAATCCCCAGCGGTGTTTTCTTAATGGGCCAACGGCTGACTTGTTTCACGTCATAATCGACAAAAGTAAGCAGGCTGCCATTGCTGACCACCAGAAAAGGGGCATCATCGCCAAAATCAAATCTGAGTTTGCCCGGTCTTTCCAGATACAAAACACCTTCCGTCACAGAGCCATCCGGCGCCCGTTGGACAAAATCAGCTTTCAGAGATCGAACCGCGTYCAGGCTTTTTTCAATTTTACGCAGTGTTTCAGCGTCCCTGTCTTTCTTTTTCTGCGCCTCTATGCCTTTAGGGCCATATTGTCCCTCTAACACGGATCGATCAACGATATTCTTTTCGGGCATCTGCGCACCCGTAGAAACCGGACTATATTCCGCCGCTGCGAGCCGGGGAAACAATAATAAAGCCACGAAAAAGCTGGTCATAGAATATTTCATATATATTTACTTTTTTAAATTCTGGTTTAAATTCTGGTCTATATTTACGCAAATGATAGGGGAGAATTGGGGCCAAACTTTGGCTTGAGGGTTTTTCATAAAAAGTTAATATTCACCGCTATGATCTTCGACCAAGACTTCCCGCTTGCCCACATGATTGGCCGCACTGACGACGCCTTCCCGTTCCATTTTTTCGATAATATTGGCCGCCCGATTATAGCCGATGGATAATTGACGCTGGATATAGCTGGTGGACGCCTTTTTATCCCGCGAAACGATGGCCACCGCCTGATCATACAGGTCATCACCAGACGATTGACCGCTGCCTGAGTTCATTTGTGAATTCTGAAGAAAGGCACTATCAAAACCGTCATCGGGTTCTTCAGTAATATTTTGCAGATAATCCGGCTTGCCTTGCTTTTTAAGCTCCCTGACCACCCTCTCAACCTCGTTATCGCTGACAAAGGGGCCATGAACCCGCTTTATGCGCCCCCCGCCCGCCATATAGAGCATATCCCCCATGCCSAGMARYTGTTCCGCSCCCTGYTCWCCCARAATGGTYCGGCTGTCAATNTTTGNACGTKACCTGAAARSWRAYCCKYGTGGGGAARTTGGCYTTGATGGTRCCGGTRATCACATCTACTGATGGTCTTTGGGTGGCCATAATCAGATGAATGCCCGCCGCCCGAGCCATCTGCGCRAGCCGTTGAATCAGCGCTTCGATATCTTTGCCCGCCACCAGCATAAGGTCGGCCATTTCATCGACAATCACTACAATCATCGGCAGCTGTGTCAGATCAATTTCTTCTTCTTCATATATGGGTTCCCCCGTCTCATGGTCGAAGCCGGTCTGGACTTTATGGACAAGAACTTCACCCTTATTGCGGGCCTCTGCCAATCGCTGATTATAGGCCGCGATATTCCTGACCTGTAATTTCGCCAGCGCCTTATAGCGCTGCTCCATTTCCCGCACAGCCCATTTCAAGGCGACCACCGCCCTTTGCGGGTCGGTTACCACCGGCGTTAAAAGATGGGGAATATCGTCATAAACGGATAATTCCAGCATCTTTGGATCAACCATGATCATGCGGCATTCTGCGGGAGTCATTTTATAGAGCAACGACAGAATCATCACGTTAATCGCGACGGATTTACCGGATCCTGTGGTGCCCGCCACCAAAAGATGGGGCATACTGGCCAGATCCGCGACAACGGGCGCGCCGCCAATATCCTTACCCATACAGATCGGCAATCGCGCCTTGCTTTCCTCATAGGCGCTTGATGCGAATTGTTCGCGCAGCACGACAATTTCCCGTTTGCTGTTGGGCAATTCAATGCCAATGGCATTTTTACCGGGCACCACCGCCACACGGGCGCTGTCGGCGCACATGGAACGGGCAATGTCATCCGCAAGATTAATCACCCGCGTTGATTTGGTGCCGGGCGCCGGCTCCAGTTCATAGAGCGTGACAACCGGGCCGGGCCGAACTTTGACAATTTCGCCTTTAACGCCAAAATCATCAAGAACGGATTCCAGCATACGAGCATTCTGTTCCAACGCATCATTGCTGAGCTTGTCACCTGCGGCGAGCGGCTTGGGTTTGCTCAAAAGATTAAGCGCGGGCAGGACAAAATCATCCCCCGTGCCAAGGTTAAACATAGGCTGGCGTTCTTTGGCTTCCCGCCGGCTATTGGGGCTGGTTCTGGTTTTATTTTCAACAATCGGGATTGATTTTGGTGAACCAGCGGAACCCCTTTTGTCAATAACAGGTTCGGCGCGGCGCGCGGCCTTCGTTTTCTGCCGTACATTCAACGCGCCTGTTTCTTTAACCTCTGGACGGATTTTGCGCTTGAGGAACATATAAATAAACCGGATGCCGCGCCAGACTTTTACGCTGCACCAGGCAATAGCGCGCGCCATGGCCCGCCATTCTGCGCGATCAAGACCCAGAAAGGCCGGAATTGTTGCTAAAAACAAGGCCAAGAGTATCCCGCCATATAAATAGGGATAAAAACCAATGCCACTGCCGGACAGAGCCTGTATCAGAAAATCGAACATCCTATCGCCGACAATACCGCCCATTTTCAGATTCTGGATATGCCAGATTTCAGACCAGAAAGCGGCAATGGGCAGAAAGGCAGAAAAAAGCGATGCCAGCAGAATCCCAATGATCCACATGATCAAATTACGCCATAAAATGGGCAGCCCCTTCAGGGTCAACATACGCCAGCCCCATGTGGCAAAAGGAAAAGCRAGCACTATGGCACCCAATCCAAGTGACTGGATCAAAAAATCCGCGACAACCGCCCCCGGAAGGCCAAGCCAGTTCCTCACCTCTTCCACACCGGCGACCCGCCAGCTGGGATCATTGCTGTAATATCCCGCCAGAGCGGTAAGGGTAAGCAGGCAAATACCAACAAGAAGAAGCCCCCACAGGCGTGTGCTGCCGCGCACCATAAAGATATACACCGCTGCCGGAAGAATGGTGCGTTTTTTATTTTTGGTTATGTCTTTACGTCTGCTCGCCAATCTGATGTCCCTGTTCTGACCCTGCATTCTTCATTTTACAGTGTTATTGCGATCTTCTCAAGCGCAGGTTCCAGAAGTTCATTATCATGCACAAGAACAAGGCGGATATATGGCGCGCCCACATTGCGGCCATCCTCATCATCCCGCGCAAGATACGCCCCCGGCAACGTCTTTATTCCCGCTACTTGCCAGAGCTTTTTACAGGCTTCCTCGCCGCAGCCCACCTCTAACCACAGACAAAACCCGCCTGCGGGCCGCGTGAAAGAAAATTTTTCGGATAAATATTTTTCGGCCAGATCAAATTTCTGGCCATATAGTTTCCGGTTCTGAATCACATGCGCCTCATCATCCCATGCCGCTGCTGAGGCCGCCTGAATGGGCAAKGGCAGCGGCGCGCCGCCATAAGACCGCATACGCAAAACCTCCGATACAATCCTCGGATCGCCGGCCATGAAGCCTGATCTTAGTCCCGCCRGATTTGATCTTTTTGACAGGGAATTAAAGACAACCACATTCTGGAAAGGATTGTTTCTGTCTTCTTGCGAAAGCTGTCCGCAAACATCCAGCAGGCCGATCGGCGCCGCGCCGTCATAAATTTCCGAATAACATTCATCACCGGCAAGGGTAAAATCGTATTTTCTGGCCAGCAGAATCATTTTCGTCAGGTAATCCCGGCTTGCCAGCTTGCCCTCAGGATTTGACGGATTACAGATAAAGGCAAGGGCCGTTCTTTGCAATATTTCTTCCGGCAAGGCACCATAATCCGGCATACCGTTCATATCAGAATTAACATAGATCGTTTCCGCCCCCGCGCAAAGGGCCGCACCGGCATAGGGCTGATAAAAGGGATTAGGACTTAACACCAAGGGGATTTGGCCATTGATGCGGCGGTTTATCACCGCAAGCCCGATAGAGAACAGCCCCTCCCGACTGCCGCAGAGCGGGACAAGATGATCCGCTGTAACCATACCGGCCTTCAGGTTATTGCGGCGGGTAATCCATCCCGCAACCGCCGCCTGCCATTGCGTCGTGCCCTGAATTGGCGGGYATCTATTATAACTGGCCCGTTCCCGGTGCAGAATATCCGTGACAAAATCCGGCACATCATGCTTTGGCTCGCCCACGGACATATTCAGGCCCGCAGAAGTATCCTGCGGCGTAATCCCCCCAAGCAGGGCACGCATCCGCGCAAACGGATAAGGCGGCAGATTTTTAAAGCGGGTAAAACTCACGGATTTTCCATCATATAGCGTCATAAAATAAAGCAATTATGACGTTATAAGCTATAACTTGTAAAGTCCGGAAATTTATTTACATGGCTGTTTTATCTGCGGCCATGATCATCTTCGGGATAGGCTGAAATTTTATGAATGGCAAGGTCGGCCCCAATGAACTCTTCTTCTTCACTAAGCCGAATGCCAACGGTTTTCTTGAGAATACCATAAATCACAAACCCAAACAGACAGCCGATACCAGCGCCTATGAAAGAACCCACCAATTGTGACATAAAGGACACCCCGCCAAGACCCCACAGGCTTTCCATGCCAAATATACCCGCCGCGATGCCGCCCCACAAACCACAAAGACCATGCAAAGGCCAGACGCCAAGTACATCATCCACTTTTAATTTATTCTGAATATAAAGGAAGGACTTCACAAAAATCACGCCCGCGATGATCCCGGTCGCCAAGGCCCCGAGCGGATGCATTATATTTGATCCCGCGCAAATCGCCACCAGACCCGCCAAGGCCCCGTTATGGACAAAGCCCGGATCATTACGGCCCACAAGCGATGCCGCCAGCAAACCGCCAACCATGGCAAGCAGGCTATTGATCGCCACAAGTCCGCTGGCCCCCGAGACTTCC
>NVVM01000087.1 GCA_002402225.1 Alphaproteobacteria bacterium | reverse complement strand
GTGGATTGATCAGGCGAGACCAGTTTTCCTTTGACAAGAAGGTTATATTGCGCGTTGCCAAATATTTTCTGGCCAGCCTTGTGATGGGCGGTATTATCTGGATCATCAGCGGAAGTATTTCGGATATGTTTGCGGGACATATGCTGGAAAAAATTTCGGGCTTGTTTATTATTATATTGGCCGGAATCGGGAGTTATCTCGTGATGATTTTTATAACGGGTGCGGTGAGGCCGAAGGAATTAAAGGCCCTGCTCAGAGGAAAATAAGCCGGATATATTCTTGTTCAAATCTTCGCCAAGGCCTGTGATAATATCCCGCAGAGGCAAAAAACCGTCATTGGGCTTTAAGGATTTTTCATCCATATATAATGACCTTTTAAATTCAAGCTGAATGGCTTGCCGGTTGTCTGTATCTTTATGATCATACTGGCCATAATGCCGGGTATTAAAGCCGCCGGAATAGGGTTTGTTATAGGTTACATTAAGTCCATGGTTTGAAAAATACGCCCCCATATAGCGGCTTAATTCAGGGCTGCAGCTTTTGTTAAAGCAATCGCCGATCACTAGGTCTGCCTGCATATTAGAGGTAAATCCGGGGTCTATGAACTGATAGGATGGCATGGAGTGACAATCTATCAAAAGATAATAATTATATTTGTTAAGCCTTGCCTCAAGCAGATGATTTAAGGCCTTGTGAACGGGGTAATATACCTGATCAAGTCTGCGGTTAATTTCTGAAAATGGTAATTTCTCGGGATAGATATTGAGCCCATTATAGGATTTTCTTGAAAAAACCCCGAAGCCACGCGCAACCTTATCCGTATTATTATATTTGGGGGGCTGATCAGATATATGATCTGGCATATGAAACATTTCGGAATCTATTTCATCTGCTGCGCGGTTTGTATCCACATAAGTACGGGCAAAATTATTTATAAGGCCGGTTGCCCCACATAAAGGGACGTCACTGATTAATTGATCAACCAGAATATCGCCTGAAAAATGTAATATTTCAGGATCAATGGAAATCTTTTTCAGGAAATCCTTGGGTAAATATGTCCCGCTATGGGGGCTGTTAAAGATAATGGCATTCGTCTGATTGTCTGGCCGAAATATTGTATATGGCTGCATATTATCTATTGCCCGATTGATTTGTGATTATCATTATACGGAAAATTCATAGGCATAATAAAAAATATTCTTAGCAAAAAGCAAAATATATAAAAAATTTATTGAATTGTTCATACTTGGTGCGTTATTAAAAATACAGGGCCCCCAGATTAAAAATTGGAGACCGGATTAAAAATATAACAAAAGGTAATATAAGAGTGCCGCGTATTTTATTAGCTGAAGATGATGACACCATGAGAAGATTTCTGTCCAGATCTTTAGAAAAAGCCGGGTATCAGGTTATTTCTGTAGGGTTGGGTACGGATGCCCTGCCTTTGCTCGCGGGCGGTGGTTTTGATCTGCTGCTCACAGATATTGTGATGCCGGGCATGGATGGTATCGAATTGGCGCGCCGAGCCACAAAAATGCAACCTGAATTGAATGTTATGTTTATTACTGGTTTTGCCGCTGTGGCAATGGATACGGCAAAAGACCGGCCTGTTAATGCCAAGGTTTTACAGAAACCATTTCACTTAAAAGATATGGTTGATGAAGTCGACAGATTGTTTAGTGAGGTTGCCTGAGTTTTTAGCCATAATATGACTTGTAATCTTAAAATTATATTAAGTCGTTCGGTCGTTTGCCGTTATAGTATCCCATATGCGTAAAGTCTTTTCAAACCTATAAAGGCGTAATGCTGTGAATAAAATGACCATCCTGCTTATTGAAGACGTTGTTCCCCTTGCCGAAGTATATATTGAATATTTACAAGGTGAGAATGTCGAAATTACCCATGTTACGACAGGCGATGAAGCCTATAAATATCTCGCGGAGAATAGCCCTCAGATTATTCTGCTGGATATGAATCTGCCTGATGTCGATGGTATGGAAATCCTGAAATATGTTTCTGATACCGGCTTGGATAGCTGCGTCATTGTCATAACGGCCTATGGGTCTGTTTCGCGGGTTGTCGATGCCATGCGGCTGGGGGCTTTTGAATATCTTCAGAAGCCCTTTGATGAAAGCCGCTTCATACTTACCGTGCGCAATGCCATAGAACGTATGCATTTACGGCAAATGGTCGATAGTTATAAAAATCAGTTAGGCCGTGATGAGTTTCACGGGATGCTTGGAAAGTCCCAAGTCATGCAGGCCGTATATGATACTATTGATAATGTTGCCAAAAGCTCTGCGACGGTTTTTATCACGGGCGAAAGCGGAACGGGCAAGGAGCTTTGCGCTGAGGCTATTCATAATAAAAGCAATCGTAAAGCGAATGAATTGGTGATTTTGAATTGTGCGGCTATTCCGAAAGATCTTATGGAAAGCGAAATCTTCGGCCATGTGAAGGGGGCTTTCACAGGCGCGACCTCGGATCGGGAAGGGGCGGCGCAAAGGGCTGATGGCGGAACATTATTCCTTGATGAAATTGGTGAGATGGATATAAATCTGCAAACCAAATTATTGCGACTTATTCAGTCCGGCACCTTTCAGAAGGTGGGCAGTGCCAAAACCATCAAAGTGAACATCCGCTATATATGCGCGACCAATCGTAATCCGCTGGAAATGATTGAAAAAGGCCTTTTCAGAGAAGATTTATATTATCGCCTTAATGTCATTCCCATTAAATTACCGGCATTACGGGAACGGGGGCAGGATAAACTGGCCATTGCCCTGAATTTCCTCAAGAAATATTCCGAGGAAGAAGGTAAAAATTTTACAGGATATACGCCCGAGGTTGAAGAAATCTTCATGAGCCATCTCTGGCCCGGCAATGTCCGGCAACTGCAAAATATTATTCGCAATGTTGTTGTCCTGAGCGAGGGCAGCGTGGTGGACAAGGACATGTTGCCGAAAGATTTTCTGAGTATAAAGCCCGATGATGTTGTTGGCTCGGGGGTGCCGAATAATGAACTCCTGGATGTCTTTAAAACGCCAAAGAAACGGGATGTAACGTCGATCAGGCCCTTGTGGCAATGTGAAAAACAAGTGGTTGAGGAAGCCATTGAGATATGCGGCGGTAATATTTCCCGTGCGGCGGGTTATCTGGAGGTTAATCCATCCACATTATACCGCAAAATAAAAAACTGGAAAGATCAAGACAGCCAAAATAAGTAACCAATGATTTCGAATAATAACGCGAAATTCAATTRCTTTCCACAATGATACATTCTATCTGCTATCCCTTAATGCTTTAGTTTAAGGAGCCACTGCCATGGTTGATGCGCGCAATGCAGACCAGAATAAAAAACTTCCCGACGTGAAATATTTAAAAAATTACGCCGCGCCGGATTTCCTGATTGATCGGGTGGCGCTGGATTTTGACCTGCGGAAAAATGTGACCCATGTTCGGGCGACATCCCGTTTCAAGCGCAGGGTGCAAAGGGATGGGCCGCTTATTCTGGCCGGGTCTGATATGACCCTGAAATCCGTTTCTGTAAATGGGTGCGTTTTAACCGCAGACCAATATCAGCTGACGGATCATCAGTTGATTATTTTGAACCCGCCAGAAGAATTTGACCTTGTGATAGAGAATGATATTGATCCGGCGCATAATACGGCGTTAGAGGGACTTTATATATCCAATGGCATGTATTGTACCCAGTGCGAGGCCGAAGGTTTTCGCAGGATAACCTATTTTCTTGATCAACCTGATGTGATGGCCAGCTATAAGGTTCGTATCGAGGCCGATAAGGCCGCCTTTCCGGTTTTATTGTCCAATGGCAATAAAATTGACGGGGCGGATTTGCCAGACGGCCGCCATTTCGCCCTATGGGACGATCCTTTTCCCAAACCAAGTTATTTATTCGCTCTGGTGGCTGGTGACCTGGCCTGTCTTGAGGATCATTTTACGACAGCGTCCGGCAAGCCGGTGACTTTGCGTATATTTGTTGAAGCCGCTGATCTGGATAAATGTCCTCATGCTATGGAAAGCCTGAAAAAATCAATGAGCTGGGATGAACAGGTCTATGGGCTGGAATATGACCTCGAGATATTTAATATTGTTGCGGTTAGCCATTTTAATATGGGGGCCATGGAAAATAAGAGCCTGAATATTTTTAACACAAAATGTATTCTGGCGARGGCAGAGACGGCCACGGACGCTGATTTTTGTGCGGTGGAGGCCGTGGTGGCCCATGAATATTTCCATAACTGGACCGGAAACCGCGTTACCTGCCGTGATTGGTTCCAGCTTTCCTTAAAAGAAGGGCTGACCGTATTTCGGGATCAGGAATTTTCCGCCGATATGGGCTCACGGGCGGTCAAGCGCATCGAAGACGTGCGCATCCTGCAGCAACATCAATTTGCCGAGGATAGCGGCCCCATGGCCCACCCTGTGCGTCCTGAAAGCTATATGGAGATCAATAATTTCTATACGGTAACGATATATGAAAAAGGCGCGGAAGTAATCCGTATGATCCATAGCCTTCTAGGGCCAGAGAATTATCGTAAAGGCATGGACTTATACTTTGAACGTCATGATGGGCAGGCGGTAACCTGTGATGATTTCATTGCCGCCATGGCGGATGCTTCGGGCGTTGACCTTACTCAGTTTAGCCTGTGGTATGCCCAAGCCGGAACGCCGCAGGTTAAGGTCAGTAGCCGCTATGACAGGGCCGCACAGACATTCACTTTAGAATTCAGCCAGACTATTCCTGATACCGCAGGTCAAACAGATAAGAAGCCAATGCATATTCCTGTGGCCGTGGGTCTGATCGGGCCGGATGGCAMMGWCCKGMCSCKKWAKSWTGCCGGTGGAAATGCCCCGAAAAATCAAGATGGTACTATAATGTTAAACCTGAAAGAAGAAGGGCAATCTTTTACTTTTATTGATATTTTGACCAAACCAGTCCCGTCAGTCTTGCGCGGTTTTTCGGCACCTGTGAAAATCAAGAGTGACCTTTCCCGGCAGGATCACCTGTTTCTGCTCGCCCATGACAGCGACAGCTTTAATCGTTGGGAGGCTGGCCAGCAAATCGCAACGCATATGATCATGGCCTTGGTCGATGACATTCAGGCGGGACGGCCGCTTGTTCTTGATAAGGGCTTCAGCAGGGCCATTGGCAAAATACTCAAAGATTCTTGTCTTGACCGCGCGTTCGTCGCGGAAGTCTTAAGCCTGCCGTCCGAAGCGATTCTTGGGCAATATAGCTCGCCCATTGATGTGGATGCCATTCATCAGGCCCGGAAATTTGTCCGCCGGGCCTTGGCTGCGGCGCACCGCGCTGATTTCATGACGATCTATCACGCCTGCAAAACGGGGCGGCCTTATGAATATAGGCCACCAGAAGTCGCGAACCGGCGTTTGAAGAACCTCAGCCTGTCTTATCTTATGACATTGCAGGAGCGCGAGATACTTGAAATTTGCCGGGATCAATTAACAACCGCCGATAATATGACCGATGAAATTTCAGCGCTTTCCTGTCTGGTGAATAGTGATTTTTCAGAGCGCGAACAGGCACTGGCGCATTTTTATCATAAATGGCACCATGAAGATCTTGTGCTGGATAAATGGTTCTCGGTTCAGGCGGCCGTTGCCAAGCCGGAAACGCAGGATCATGTGCGGGCCTTGATCCTGCACGGGGGATKTGATATGGCAACTCCCAATCGGGTGCGTGCCGTGGTCGGGCCATTTTGTGGCATGAATTTGACCTGCTTTCATGATAAATCAGGCAGGGGTTATGAATTTCTGGGCGATATAATTAAAAAGCTCGATCCCATCAATCCCCAAATCGCCAGCCGCCTTGTGCAGCCCCTGGGCCGTTGGAAATATTATGATGCCGCGCGTCAAAAATTGATGAAGCAGACCTTGCAGCAAATCATGGATTTGCCGAACCTGTCCGAAAATGTCTATGAAATCGTGTCAAAAAGCTTGAAGTAGGGGAGAGAAATTGAAATTATTTTTTAATTATTTTTTTGCATTCCTGAGTTAGGGTTTTTTCTTCTTCAAAATGAAGGCGAATTTTAATTTGTTCAGCAGGGGAAATAACAATATCTGTTGTTGTGCTAAATCCACTGCTGATATAGGAACCGAAACATTGGAAACTGGTTTCTCTTAAATCCCCACTGACTTGTATTTGTCCTTCGTAATATGCCGGAAAAATTATTTTTTCTGATTTCTTTGGCAGAATTATTCCTGACCAGAGTGTTTCTCTTCCATTTGATAAAATCACATTTTTAAATTCGACTTGACTACTATTTTTAATGAATACAAGATTCTCATAAGAATTATAATATTTTAACGTAAAAATAATAAAAATTATCGGAATTATTAAAACACCGATCCCTAAAAAAAGCCATGCAAAATTATTGAATAAACTTCTTATCATTTGATCTTTTCTTTTCAATCAGAACTTTTTTAAAAATACACCACCAAGCTTACTACGGGGCCGGAGCCGCCGATGCTGTTGCCGGATATTTTTAACCGATATTCGATGGTCAGGTCAATATGGGATCGATAGGCTTCATATTTGCTGTCGTTAAAATAATATCTCATATTTATCCCCGGGCCAGCCTCAATTAGGCTTGCCTGCTGAAAGCTGTCCTTTTGCCAGGTGAGTAATCCGGTCATGCGGGGCTGAAGCACCAAGCCGGGAGACAGGGCGATATTATAGCCGCTTATGGCTTGCGCCGTCAGATAAATATCCGGGTTGGCTGGCGTAAGGATGGCGGCGTCCAGATACAGGCTATAGCTCCACCAATTGTTTTTATCTTCGCGGTAATCTGTGCCGTGATCCCGCGAATATCCGGCCCGCAGCATCCAGTCATTACGGGCAAAATCGCCAATTTTTATCAAACGCTCCGCCGAAAACACCAGATTATGATCCGGTAAAGGTTTCAGGCGCAGGCCAATTCCGGCTTGAAAGCTATCTGGATCTGGTTCAAATTTCTCCGGCGTCATTCCGGACATCAGCCGGCCATAAATCTGGAATTTTCTGCCGCCCTTAAAGCCGATTTTTTCCGGTTGATAGCTGACCTCTAATCCTGCCTGAGACTGGGTCAAATCCGGGCCGGACAATTGACGGTGGTTAGAGGATTCATCCCGATAAATGGCATATGAGCTGATGCTAAAGCGATTTTCCAATTGCTCGATTTCCCTTTTTATGGGGAAGCTGCTGTCGTCATCTAGATCAATGACTTTCTTGAAATTTTCCGCCGCCTTGTCGTTCTGGCCCAAAATTTTATAGGCATAGGCCAGCTGCAGGCGCAATGGCTTATCCTCAGGGATAAATTTTAAAGCCTGTTCAAAATGCATAATGGCGGTTGAATGATCGCCCCTGCCGTACGCCTCATACCCCTGAGCGGCGGCCTGACGCCAAGGCGGGGTTTCTTTTGTTTCACGGGGCGGGATATTCTTCCGCGCGGGCGATACATCGGCAACTATTGGCATTTTTTCTTTTTTGAATTCGGCAGGCAGGCTATTTGAGATGATTTTGATTTGTTTGAAAGTTTCCGCCGGCTTTGGCTCTTCGGGCGTTGATACTGGTATGGGCCGGGGCGGTGCCGGAAATATTTGTATTACCTGCGGGATGATTTCAGTGCGCGGGGGTGTTTCGGGTATGGTTTTTGGTGCTAGACTATCTTTATTATGCCGGGCGGCCATTTCCATATAGGGATATTGCTTAAAATAGGCTTTTTCTTGTTTCGCGTAATCGGTAGCCATAAAAAACAGAATGGCCGCAGAGAACCCGCTGAAACTCATGACGAATAATATGAAAAATTTAAGCCTTGGACTCATTCAGCGCCGCCTGCTGCTTTAGGGTGAGTGATAATTGTTGATCGGTGATATGGCCCTTTTCGACGAGAATTTGACCCAGCTTTTCACCAGAATTTGACTGGTAATTCAGGGCATTTTGAAGGATATCGACAGACAGAAGATCATGCTCTATGAGAATCTCGCCAATTTTCCTTTGGTAGGGCCGTAATTGATCCGCTTCGGGAAATATATGATCGGTTTTATCCCAGAGAAGGGGCGTATTGAACAGGATATGCCCGCTGTAAAGGGATATGGCCCTTAACGAGGCCAGAAAATTCAATATATTGCCCCAGATCTGCCGAGGTAATGACAAGGCCGCCGATCGCCAGCCATATGTTTGATAGGTGAAATAAAATCTGTGTAAGGCCCGATTGATCAGAAACAGCAGATTTGCCCATAGCAGATATTCCAATGGCTCGCCGCGCCGGAGCAGGGGGGGATAACGATAGCCATCCGGCATGAGCCATTCGATAAGCCAGACAAGCAGGATGTTAAGCATGATAAAATAAGCCGCTGCGGACAGCTGCGCAGTGATGATACCTTTTCGATCACGAAACAGGGCATATTTTAAGGCGAGCGGGCCTTGCCAGCGTTGATTGCGCCACCCCTGAAAGGCAATGCCCATTAACCAGCGGCTTTTTTGCCGAACAACGGTCTTTACCGTATTCGGAAAAAATTCCCGGGTCGCGATAATATCATTTGGGCCGGTTTTAAATCGGGCAAAGATTAATTTTAGCCCATGTTGTTTAAGCCTGAGCGCCAGGTCGTAATCCTCGGTAAGATTGCCAGTATCAAAGGGCGGGGCGCTATGACTTTCACTGACGAA
>NVVM01000086.1 GCA_002402225.1 Alphaproteobacteria bacterium | reverse complement strand
TCCTGCCACTGGCGCACCATGCCCATATATTCATTATTCAAGATAAAGATTTTCACCGGCAGGCCATATTGAATGGCCGTACCCAACTCCTGAATATTCATCTGGATCGAGGCTTCGCCCGCCACATCAATGACCAGGGCGTCCGGATGGGCKATCTGCGCCCCGATCGCCGCYGGAAAACCATATCCCATGGTGCCAAGRCCRCCCGATGTCATCCAGCGGTTTGGGTCTTCAAATTTCAGGAATTGCGCCGCCCACATCTGGTGCTGGCCAACCTCTGTCGTGAAATACACATCTTTGTCTTTGGTCAATTCCTGCAAGCGTTCCAGCGCGTATTGCGGCATGATCACATCGTCAGACTGGCTATATTTCAAGCAATCGCGTCCGCGCCATCCTTCAATCTGTGCCCACCAGTCATCATAAGACTGGCTGCCGTTTTCAAGGRTCGTCGCCTTCCAGATCTTCAGCATATCTTCTAATACATGGGCCACGTCACCAACAATCGGCACATCCACCCGCACCGTTTTATTAATAGATGAACGATCAATATCAATGTGAATTTTCTTGGAATTCGGTGAAAAGGCCTCCAGACGTCCGGTCACCCGATCATCAAAGCGCGCACCAACGCAGATCATGACATCACAGTCATGCATGGCATGGTTTGCTTCGTAAGTGCCGTGCATGCCGAGCATGCCCAGAAATTGCCTGTCCGATGCGGGATAGGCTCCAAGCCCCATCAAGGTGCTGGTAATAGGCGCGCCGGTTAACTGAACAATCTCGCGCAGTAATTGCGCCGCCGCCGGGCCGGAATTTATAACGCCGCCGCCCGTATAGAAAATCGGTTTCTTTGCACGGGCCATAAGGCTCACTGCACGGCGAATACTGTCAATATCGCCTTTGACTTCCGGTTGATAACTTCTGTGTTTGATCGCACCGCTATGGCGGATGCTGCTGGTTAATATCTGAATATCTTTTGGGATGTCAACCACCACGGGGCCGGGGCGGCCGCTTGTGGCCACATAGTGGGCCTCATGAATAATCCGGGACAGCTGATCCACATCACGAACCAAATAATTATGCTTGGTACAATGGCGGGTAATGCCGACGGTATCGGCCTCTTGAAACGCATCACTGCCGATCAGATGGGACGGCACCTGTCCCGTCAGACAAATAACCGGAATGGAATCCAGCATGGCATCGGTCAGGCCGGTCACCGCATTRGTCGCNCCCGGSMCYRRWGNTCACCAGAACCACRCCCGGCTTKCCGGTKGASCGSGCATAKCCCTCTGCCGCATGAACGGCGGCCTGCTCATGACGAACCAGAATATGGCGGATTTTATCTTGACCATAAAGCGCGTCATATAGCGGAAGCACAGCACCACCCGGATAGCCGAAAATAACTTCGACACCCAAATCCACAAGTGAATTTATGATGATTTCTGCACCGCTGAGCTCTTTGCCGGACATAACGACCCTTCCTTAATTCTATTCTTTTATTCTATTCTCTTAATTTTCCGCCGAAAAAAGTTCCTTTAATTTCCGAAGAAAATCGTTAAAACCACCTCGATAGCAAAATCTTATTTCAATTTATGCAAGCATAAGAAAAGAAAGCAACATATATCTGCTTCTTGTATCAATGGCAAACAAAAGGTCACAGGCAATATTTCCGACGCGGCGGACAAWRATATNTAWWTAWTYWMYMMSWYAARSSRTWTTWWTKWWMYWWTMKYMMAAAATAAATATAAATACTATATCAATATTACAAAACCACCTGATTCCAATGGCCGCACTGGTTGCGAAACCATGTCATTTGTCTTTTGGCAAATTGGCGCGTTGCAATCTGGCTTAAATTAATGGCCTCTTCCAACGATATTTCTTCGCGTAAATAGCGGGTGATTTGCGGCACGCCCAAAGATTTCATCACGGGCAGCGCCGGGGCATAATTCAACGCCAGCAAATCCCGGACCTCGGCAAGGGCATTACCCTCTTCGATCATAATATGAAATCGCCTGTTGCATCTTTCATATAATCTCGCGCGGTCCATAACGATGACATTCTGTTCGATGGTCACATCATCACAGGTGTCAAGCCCGCCGGTGGGGGGAATATCCTGCCAGTATTTTAAAGACTTTCCGGTGGATAACATCACTTCCAATGCGCGGCAAACCCGCTGCGTATCTCCGGGCGGCAGAATGTCTGCCATGACCGGATCAACCTGTTTCAATCGCTCATGCCCGGCGGCGGCTCCATCACCTGCCACTGAGGCTCGAATTTCCTGCCGGATTTCCGGGTCAATCTCCGGCACCGCTGACAAGCCCTGAATCAGGCTCTTGAAATACAGCCCCGTCCCGCCCACCACAATGGGAACCGCGCCGCGCTGCCAGATATCCTCAATCACGGCCCGGGCCATATCGCGCCATAATTCCGCCGAACAGGGGGTATCGCCTTTTAACGTTCCATATAGATGATGGGGACAGAGGGCCTCCTCTTCTGCGGTTGGCCGTGCCGTTAAATGTGAAAGTTCGCCATACACCTGCATACTGTCGGCATTGACAATTTCGCCGCCATAGTCTTTCGCCCAGTTCAGGGCCATCGCAGATTTACCGCTTGCCGTTGGCCCGGCCAGTAAAATGATTTTTTTCATGCCTTTTTTCATAATAGTGACATATATATAGCATGTTCACCCTAACATCAAAAACAGGCTCTAWCTTTATGCATAATCTTCTCACATTGATTTCAAATCCGGCTACGCCCGTTTTAACCGACGACATTGTGACCAAATATACCGCCAGACTTGATGGGGTCACCGCCGTATCATGGCTATCAGAAGGCATAGCCGTTGATATTTTCTTTGATGATGATTTCGAAGAAATAAAAAACAAGCTCACCCCGGAGCTGCGCACCGAAAATTTCGACTTYGGGTTTCAGCAAGCGAACCAGCGGCAGAAAAAACTCCTGATTGCCGATATGGATAGCACCATCATCCAATGTGAATGTATTGACGAATTGGCCGACCATGCCGGCCTGAAGGAAAAAATATCCGCCATTACCGAAGCGGCTATGCAGGGCGAACTTGATTTTGAACAGGCGCTCAGGGAACGTGTGGCCCTGCTGACGGGTATGGATGTCGGCGCACTGGAGGCTGTTTATCGGGAACGGGTTAAATTAATGCCGGGGGCCAGGGCGCTGATYAAAACCATGAATGCCAACGGCGCCAATACAATATTGGTCTCCGGAGGCTTTACCTATTTTACGTCAAGGGTTGCAGAGGTTACCGGCTTTCAGGTTAATCGCGGCAATATTCTGGAGATCAAAGACGGCCAGTTAACCGGCCATGTGCTGGATCCTGTTGTCGATAGCGCAACCAAATTAAGCAGCCTGATCGAATTCAGGGGAAAGCTTAACCCCCATGAGGTTATGGCCGTTGGCGACGGGGCCAATGATATCCCCATGATCAAGGAAGCCGGGCTTGGCATCGCCTATCACCCCAAACCCGCCGCCGCTGACGCTGCCGATATTGTCATCCGCCACGGCGACCTGACAGCATTGTTATATTTACAGGGCTATTCGGACGCAGAGTTTGTGACGGAATAAGGCGCAAACTGTTAACCAAAACAATCACCCATGACTTGATCCATATTCAGAATTTGTGCCTAGGGGTTGTATGATGACAATCCAAAGAAGATGTGGTAGAAGGGCATGCTGCTTTTACCATTTTAAATGGAAGCCATCAATATGAACTTTAAATCAATTTTCTTAACTGGTGCATTATTTACGCTTGCGGCATGTGAAGCTGAACAGCAAGCCCAACTCCCTCTAAATGGTTTTTTTGATTTACTAGAGACACCTGTTGGCTCAGTAGATTTTCCTGTTGATTGCAATACAAAGGCTTCCTCACTTTCTGAGCGCGGCGTCGCGCTTTTACATCATATGATGTATGATGAGGCAAATTTAGTATTTGGCATGGCGGCTGAGGCGGATCCAAATTGTGCAATTGCTTATTGGGGGCAGTCGATGACCATTATTCACCCCCTTTGGCCCGATCGGCCATCGTCTTCTGAATTGGATCGCGGAGCCCGGCTTGTGGAAAAGGCTTTGCTGATTGGCGGTAATTCACCAAGAGAAAATGCCTATCTTCAGACAACCCACGCTTATTTTCAGGACGCTGTATCCTATAGTGAACCGCAGCGCCTTCAAAAATTTGAGGCCGCGTGGAAAGACCTGAGCGATGCCTATCCTGACGATTTGGAAGCGCGGGCSWYWTRKSCYTYAATCSAKMWWTMTMMSSCAGACTCYWRCGMCMYRRMKWWYCKGSMMMMMWRMWWAWSYGRWSRWAWSACCGATGAAATATTGCGCAAGAGCCCAAATCACCCGGGGGCGCATCATTACAGCATTCATGCGAATGACTGGCCGGGCCTCGCAGAAAACGCCTTAAAAGTTGCTGATCATTATGGTGAAATAGCCCCTAATGTTCCCCATGCTGCTCATATGATGACGCATATCTATACGCGGCTTGGACTATGGAATAAGGCGATTAAATGGAATAAAATCTCAGCAGATTCCGCATGGGCCATATGTGTTTCTACGGGTGAAATAAATGTTCATTACACACATGCGYTTGATTATTTGGCCTATGCCCACTTACAACTTGGCAATGATAGTGACGTTCTTGAAATTATTCAAACAGCGGCTGAATTACAACCGCCCTACAGTAAAACAAATCGGAATGCATCGGCCTATGCTTTGACAGCTCTTCCGGCACGTTATGTAATGGAAAGGCAGGACTGGAGACAAGCGATCGCATTAAAACCAAAAATGCCGAGCAGTTTTCCTTGGGAAGTCGCCCACGACCCCTATATAGCCATCACTCATTTCGCGCGCGCGATAGCTTTCTCACGCCTTGGACGAGCTGACGAAGCCACACAGGATATTGAGKAACTTGAAAGACTGCAGACCAGCATTTCAACAAACAACAAATACTGGGCCTTACAAATAGAAATTCAAATAAAAGCCGCGCTAGCATGGCAGATATATGCACGTGGGGATACGCAAGGGGGTTTGACGAAAATGCACGAGGCAGCAGCGCTGGAAGCTTCTACGCAGAAGCATGCGATAACGCCCGGCGCAATTATTCCTGCCTATGAATTATATGGTGATATGCTGATAGATGCGGACCAGTTTCAAAAAGCACTTGACGCCTATCGGACTTCGTGGGAACGCAGCCCTAAAAGATATAATAGTCTTGTWGGTCTGGGAAAAGCAGCGGTGGGTATGGATGATAATAATGCCGCCAAAAAGTATTTTACGCAGCTCGTGAATCTTGCCGGAAACTCCGCTGAAGATCGCGGCACCATGACGCTAGCGCGACAATATCTGAAAGACTTAAACTAAAAAATGTCAGAATATACGGCCTCTGAAGAAATGTCCACTTTAGGTCGCAAACGGGCACTTAACGTCCTTCATACCGAACTTGATCCGGTATCCATTGTTATATCATTATGGGCATTAGGCTGTCATAAAAAAAATCTATGTAAATATGGACTCCGGATCAAGTCCGGAGTGACAGGGATGATATGAGAGAAGCACCTTAAATAAAAAAAAGGCCATGCCCCGAAGGACATGACCTTTTAAAATTCTTGTTCGAAAACAACTTAGCTTTTCAGGTAAGCCAGCATAGTGTCCGCATCAGATACTTCGAAAGGATCCGCACCGAAATTATCGGCAAAACCGTCTTCCACAAACATTTTTGTGATCTCGCCGTCTTCCACGACCATGGAATAGCGCCAGCTTCTGTAGCCAAAGCCCACATTGTCCTTGTCAACAAGCATACCCATTTTGCGGGTAAATTCGCCGCTGCCATCCGGAAGTAGGAAGACATTCTTTGCCTTCTGGGCCTGACCCCAGTTATACATCACAAAGGCATCATTGACCGACAGGCAAATAATGGAGTCAACGCCCAAGGCCTTGAATTCCTCATAATGTTCTTCATAGCCCGGAAGATGGGTGGTGGAACAGGTCGGCGTATAGGCACCGGGCAGGGCAAAAAGAACAACTTTTTTGCCTTTAAAAAGGTCATCGGAAGTCAGCTCTTTCCACTCAAAGGGATTTGGGCCTTCCAAGGCATCATTACGCACGCGGGTTTTAAAAGTTACGTCAGGTACTCTGGTCATGGTATTTTCCTTATGTCTAGTATGTTGAATGGTCGTCATGAGTCGCAATCTACACCATTTTATAAAGCAGCCCGCCTAAAAGTACAAATTAGAATCATTAAAATTTATAAAATCCCCCGCGCATATCCTCCAGAACGCGCGATTAGGCATGCCGAAACCTCACATTCTGCGCAAACGCTTCCAAGATGATCATTTGACATTGGCGGGGGGCGGCATGACAATAATGTCAGAATATTGTTATGGTCGCCAGTATCCCCCTCACAGACGAGGGGCAGGTTGTTGCCATATCGGCCGAAGAAATTCTGAAAAACAGGTTAGGATAGACACCATGCATAAATCAGGGACAGCCGTTGGATTTTGGTCTGCGGTCGCGATTGGTATCGGCTCCATGGTTGGGGCCGGWATYTTTGCCTTGCTGGGSGAGGTCGGRGCCATRACCKCCAGYGCGRCCTATATCTCMTTTTTTATGGGKGGKATTATCGCSTTGCTCAGTGGCTATTCCATGGGCAAGCTGGGGGCGGCTTACCCGTCTTCCGGCGGGATCGTTGAATATCTGGGGCAGAGTTTCGGGGTTGGTATCTTTTCCGGGGCCATGAGTATCATGATGTATATTGCCGCCATCGTTTCCATCGCAATGGTGGCCAAGGCGTTTGGGGCTTATGCCTTCAGTATGTTACCCGCAGGCAGTGCGCCGGCCCTGAAATCAGCTTTTGCCGTCGGCATTATTTTTCTGTTCGTGGCCATAAATCTTGGCGGGGCCCGCAATATGGCCAAGCTGGAAAATATTGTTGTTATGATAAAAATGCTCGTGCTGGTCAGCCTTGCCGTTGCGGGGATGTTCTTCATTGATCCCTCAAGGCTGGCCCCCTCWACCTATCCCCCGGTCAGCAGCCTGTTTTACAGTCTGGCCATCACCTTCTTTGCCTATGAAGGYTTCCGCGTGATCACCAATGCCGCCGAAGACATGCCGAACCCGGCAAAAACTTTGCCCCGGGCCATCATGACCTCTATCGGTATCGTGATGGTTCTTTATATTGCCATCGCCCTGATTGTTTTTGGCAACCTGCCCGTACCGGATGTTTTGGCCGCCAAAGACTTTGCACTGGCAGAAGCCGCAAAGCCTGTGTTTGGATCCATCGGTTTTACCATAATCGCCATCGCAGCTCTCATCGCCACGGCCTCATCCATTAATGCCAATCTTTATGCGGTGACCAATGTAACCTACCAATTGGCCAAGAATGGACAGCTGCCCGCCGCCTTTGGCAAACCCATNAAAAAAAGCCGGGAAGGCCTGATCATCAGCGGTTTTTTCATCATGCTCATTGCCGCCTTTCTGGACCTTGGAGAAATTGCCGTTTTAGGGGCCATCTCCATTTTAATCGTCCATTTCATCACCCATGTGGGGCATATACGCCTTGTTCATAAAACCGGCGCGTCTTTAATTCTGGTACTATTGGCGGTTTTTGTTAATTTGGCGGCAATCATGTTGGCCTTATTTTACGAAAGTACCAGATCGYCTCATATCGTCACCATGATTGTGGGGTTTTTGCTGCTGTCATTTTTAATCGAAACAATATTGCGCATAACCATAAACAAAAAAATCAAGGTTCGTGTCAGCCCAAATGACTTAAAACACAGAATGAAAAACTGGCTGGGACAATCGCCTTCTGACATAAAGTGATAATGGCTCACCCCGGATAGGGTGAACCATTATCATCTGTTCAAGCAACTTGGATTCCCGCAGATTTGCTACTTCTTGGGGTCAAATTTTACAGTCACAAAGGCTGTATTACCGCGCCGAATGATTTTAAGCAAAATACTCTTACGGCCTTTCGCGCGCAATTTTTCAATTGTCGCAAGGGCATCGTCAACAGTTTTTACCTCTTCCTGTGTTATCGACACAATGACATCGCCTCTGCGTAAGCCCTTTTCACCAGCGGGACTATTACGATCAACAGACGCGATCAATACGCCCTTCACATCATCTTCCAGCTTCAGAGCCTTGCGGGATTTTTCAGTAAGAGGCTCGAGGCCCATCCCCAGGATTTCTTTTACGTCCTGATCTGCCTGATCCTCATCCGGCAAACTGTCATCGTCGGTCGCATTTTCATTTTCAGGAAGTTCATCAATCACCAGCGTCAGGCTCTTGCGCTTTCCTTTACGCAGAACAACAATTTTCGCTTTCTTGCCAATCTCTGTATTGGCGACCCAGATAGGCAGCTCGTTGCGCTCTTTGATGGTTTTGCCTTCAAATTCAATGATGATATCGCCGACCTGAATGCCCGCCTTATCTGCAGGGCCGCCCTCGACAACGGATGAAACCAGCGCGCCGTGACCTTCTTCCATGCCAAGGCTCTCGGCTATTTCATCGGTCACAGCCTGAAAACTGATCCCAATACGGCCGCGCTTGGTATGGCCAAACTCTCTCAACTGATTGATCACACGCTGGGCCTGATTGGACGGAATGGCAAAACCAATGCCAATATTGCCGCCCGAAGGCGAGAAGATCGCCGTATTAATGCCGATCACTTCGCCGTCCATATTGA
>NVVM01000004.1 GCA_002402225.1 Alphaproteobacteria bacterium | reverse complement strand
TGTCACTATCGCCTCTGGCAATGTGGTCTATACCTTCGGCTTGCCGGATTGAAAGACCACAGAAATTCAGGCTCTGAAGAGAGAAGGACACTGTCAAGCGTATGCACACATTTGCTGAGCCAATAAAATATGCGGCACAGATGGCCGCCTCGAAAACCGCGGTCATCGATGGTGCCACGTCTCTTAGTTATGCAGAACTGTACAGACGCTGTCGTTTGTTAGTAGGCAGCCTGAGCGCATTAGGCGTGAAGAAAGGCGACAGGGTCGCGATCTTGGCCAACAATGGCCATCGCTATATTGAAAGCTATGTTGCGGTGCCTGCGGGGGGCTTAGGATAGCCTTTTTCTGTTTGAAAATCCGGATTAACCTGCATCAGACACCGTTGATATTCATAGGCAAGATCAAGGCGGGCAACATCTATATCAGCTATACCCTCAAAACAGGCGATAAAATTATAAGGCAAGGCCTCATCGCCGTGCACATCAAGCACAAGGTCAATCCCGGTTTCATCCATTTTTCCGCGCACGTAAAAAACTTCGGGGCAATTCTCAACGGAGGGATTTTCCCATTCACGATTTAAATTTGCGCCGGCCGCATTGGTGCGCAGATGGCCGCGCCGGCTGCCATCCGGATTCATATTGGGCACCACATAAAAGACCGCCTTTTCAAGAAGGCTTCGGCTGAGGGCGTCTTCGTGATCCAGTAATCTTTCAAGAAAACCTTCCACAAACCATTCTGCCATGGTTTCGCCCGGATGTTGGCGGGCGATGACCCAAATGACTTTTTTGCCGACCGCCATTTCCCCGATGGTAAGCAAGTCCAGATCCTGACCGTCGAGCGTTTCACCAATAGCGTTAAGATGGACGCGTTCATCTACTGCGGCCTGAGAGACCAGATCATGATGACGTTCCATGCTATAGGGCGCAAAATAGGCGTAATAGACGCTGTCGCTTTCCGGAATATGCTGAATGGTAATCTCGCCGTCATGGTAAATCGTGCTGACTCTGAACCATTCTTCGCGATCATAAGAGGCGACGGCCTGGTAATTTTCCCAGCCATCTGGATAGGCGGCGCCGGCGGCATTTTCAAGGGTCATGGCGCAGAGCTGGCCCTTGGCCCCGCTGAGGCGAAAATAAAACCACTGGTAAAAATCTGAATTATGATCCTTGCGAATACGCAGCCGGATATTGCCCGTATTTTCTGCCTCAATGACCTCTATATTACCCGCATCAAAGTTGCTGCTGATTTTAACCATTATGTTATCCCTATTATTTGGCCCTATTATTTGACCCGGCAGGTTGTTTTCCATTTGTATGTGATCTTTATATATGGCGGTTTGATGATACTGTAAAATATTTGCACAATAAAAATACTTTGAAAAACCATTTAGGCGGAACATCTGAAGGCGGTAAAAAAGAAAATATAGGAACATACCGTGAATATGATAAATAATATTTCCGTGAAGGGCGGTTCCGTAGAATATTCTTCTTTTTTTAAATGATGGCCTTAACAAAGGATGACAGATGATTTCTTTTCTGCCAGACTGCACAACTTTATAACATAATGATAAAAAATATGAATAGTTAAGGGGACAATCATGTCTGATACCGCAATGGCTTCCAAAGCCGCGCCCGAAGAATTTCTTGGTCATCCAAAAGGGTTATTTGTTTTGTTCTTCACAGAAATGTGGGAACGTTTTAGTTACTATGGTATGCGGGGGCTGCTCATATTCTATCTGACCCAGCATTTCCTGTTTTCCGATCAAAAAAGTTACGCCATTTACGGGGCATATACCGCGCTTGTTTATCTGGCGCCTGTATTGGGCGGCGCTTTGTCGGATCGTTATCTGGGGGCCAGAAAATCGGTGACTCTGGGGGCCATATTACTGGTTCTGGGTCATATTGGCATGGCGGTCGRAGGCTTGCCCGCCACCATGGCCATGATTAACGGCGTTGAAACGGTTGTGCGCGATGATTTTTACCTTCAGATATTCTATCTGTCACTGGCCTTGATTATTACGGGTGTTGGCTTTTTGAAAGCGAATATATCCACGATTGTTGGCTCGCTGTATGAGCAGGATGATCCCCGGCGYGACAGCGGGTTTACCATTTTCTATATGGGCATTAATCTGGGGTCTTTTGTAGCGGCTTTGCTGTGTGGTTATCTTGGTCAGACCGTTGGCTGGTGGGCTGGATTTGGCGCGGCGGGCGTTGGCATGCTTTTTGGTCTGGTCGTATTCCTCAAATGGCAGGGCCTTCTTCTTGGCAAGGCAGAACCCCGTAATCCGGCAGAGCTGAAAGAAAAGATATTTGCCGGACTGAGCCGCGAAGTCATGATTTATATTGGTGCCGCAGGCGCCGTATTGGTCTTCTGGCAGCTGGTTCAGCATCAGGCACTGGTCGGTCAATTGCTCGGGGGTTTTGGGGCCATTGTCCTGATCATCATTCTGGCCTATTCCTTTCTTAAATGCAGTAAGGAAGAGCGCGATAGAATGTTTGTGGTGTCCTTCCTGATCTTCATGTCGGTCATTTTCTGGGCGCTTTTTGAGCAAGCGGGCAGTTCCTTAAATCTTTTGGCGGACAGAAGTGTTGACCGTGAAGTTATCGGCATGACCGTACAGGCGTCACAATTACAATCCCTGAATGCGTTATTCATCTTTATGCTGGCCCCGTTTTTCGCCATGCTCTGGGTGTATTTGGCCCGTAAGGGATGGGAGCCTAGCACGCCCATGAAATTCTCCCTTGCCATTGCGCAGGTGGGGCTTGGTTTTCTGGTTCTGGTTTATGGCGCAGGTTTGGCAGACGGCGGGAAAATCGCCCTGATCTGGATTGTCTTGCTCTATTTACTGCATACAACCGGTGAATTATGTTTATCGCCCGTTGGTTTGTCCATGGTGACAAAATTGTCGGTTGCTAAAATGGTTGGCTTTATGATGGGCGTGTGGTTCCTTGCCTCCGCCGCGGCCAATTATATCGCCGGCACGATTGCCAAAATGACCAGTAGCGCGAATGGGGTGAGCAGTGCCGAGGCGCTGTCGCTCAAGATGGATGTCTATATGAATGTTGGCCTTCTGGCCCTTGGCATTGCCTTGGCCCTTGCGGTGCTGTCGCCGTTACTGAAAAAAGGTATGCACGGGGTTCATTAAAGACGGAAAGTTTATTAAAATAAAAAGCCGCATAAGATTTCTTATGCGGCTTTATTTATGGATAAGAATAAAATGTTACCCCTGTATCTCTTCGCGTAATAATTCAAGCTCCAGCCATTCCTCTTCTTTTGCGGCGAGGTCCAATTGGGCCTGTTCCATGGCGGCATTGATTTTGTGAAACCCTTCCGGGTCTTTACTGTAAAAATCCGCCTCTGCCAATTTTACCTGATATTTGGCTATGTTTTTTTCCAGCGCAGCAATTTCCTTTGGGATATTCTCCAAACTATGCTGATGCTTAAAGCTCAGTTTTGCGCCGCGTTTCTGAGGGGCCGCGACCTTGCTTGTTTTCTTTTGCGCAGAGACGAGAGCCTCTTCGGTTTTACGGTTTGCGCGCTGGCGGWTATAATCTTTATAGCCGCCGGGATATTCAGTGACCTTGCCGTCGCCTTCGAGCACAAGAGAGGAACTCACAATCCGGTCGAGGAAATCCCGGTCATGGCTGACCAGAATAAGGGTACCATCATATTCGCCGAGCATATCCTGCAACAGATCAAGGGTATCCATATCCAGATCATTGGTCGGCTCGTCCAGGATCAGAAAATTGGTGGGCAGGGCCAAAGATTTGGCCAGCACAAGGCGATWTTTCTCGCCGCCGGACAGGGAGCTGATCGGGCTTCTGGCTTGTCCCGCATCAAATAGAAAATCCTTGAGATAGGCTATGATATGCTTGGAATGACCGCGCACCATAAGGTGATCGCCGCCGTCACTAAGGAAATCCCACAGAGTTTGTTCTTCATCTAGGGATGTGCGCTTCTGGTCAAGGAAGGTGATCTTCAGGTTGGTGCCGTGGGTTACAGACCCGGTATCAGACGTCAATTGTTTGGTCAGCACTTTTAACAAGGTGGTTTTACCCACCCCGTTCGGCCCGATGATGCCGATGCGATCGCCGCGTATGATCCGCAGGGAAAAATCATCAAATATTATTTTGTCACCAAAGGCCTTGGAAATATTTTTGGCTTCAATGACTTTTTTACCGGCGGCCTTGCCACTTTCCAGCCCAAGTTTTGCCTGACCAGTGACGGAAATCTGATTGGCCCTTTGTTCGCGCAAGGCCCAAAGCGCGCGCATACGGCCCATATTTCTTTTGCGCCGGGCGGTGATGCCCTTATGGGACCAGTCGGTTTCTTTATCGATCAGCTTGTCAAGCTTTGCCCGCTCAACCCGTTCTTGCTCAAGGATCGTTTCGGACCATTCATCGAAATGCTTAAAGCCCTTGTCCAGCCGCCGAACCCGCCCCCGATCAAGCCAGAAGGTGGTGTTGGTTACATTGGCAAGGAAGGTACGATCATGGCTGATGATCACAAGGCCGCCGCGATAGCTTTTCAGGCTTTCTTCCAGCCATTCGATGGTTGCAATATCCAGATGGTTGGTGGGCTCGTCCAGTAAAAGTATATCGGCATCACTGATCAAGGCCCGGGCCAATGCGGCTCTTCTGGCTTCCCCGCCCGATAATGTCATGGGGTCAAGGTCAGGTTTTAAGAAGATATCTTCCAATATAATGTCAACGCGGTAACTCTCGTCTTCGGCGGCGAGAGTCAAGCCGCTGGCCACATAATCATGGAGCGTCGCAAAGCCGGACAAATCCGGTTCCTGATCCAGATAAGTCACATGACAGCCGGGTTGCAGGAACCTCTCCCCGCGATCGGCCTCTACGCTGCCGCTAATCACTTTCATCAGCGTGGATTTGCCCGAGCCATTGCGCCCGACAAGACTGATCCGGTCCCGTTCACCAATGGAAAGCTCCATGCCGTCAAACAGCGGATTTTCGCCGAATCGCAGAGCCATATCGGTTATCGTCAATAGAGGCGGTGCCATATTGTTCCTTCAATATATTTATATGTCTTTATATTTCTTTATATTTCAGGCATGTGATAGCGGATTCTCTCGTAAACGTGAAGCGCTGTTATTGGATTCTTTTGAGTATGAGCTGTATGGTTGGTAAAAGATCAAGGAGCAACAGGGTCATGTTATTCAAATTTTTAAAATCATCGGATGTGAAAACCCGCGAGATCACCTCGGAAAAAACATATATGAACCGCCGTATMTTCATGCAGGATAGCGCCAGAATTGGTGCGGGCGCGGCTAGTTTGGCGGCCTTTGGTGGCGGACTCATTGGGGCATCCCCTGCCATGGCCGCCAGAGGGGATGACCGGAAACTTGAAAATATAACGCGCAGCGGCAGATATGATACAGATGAGCGGCAAACATCCTATAAGGCGGTGACGAGCTATAATAATTTTTATGAATTTGGCACGGGCAAAGATGATCCTGCGCGCCATGCCCATCGTATGAAAGTGCGGCCATGGACGGTCAGGGTCGATGGCCATGTGGATCATCCGGGCGACTATGATCTGGATGATTTGATCCGGCCCCATGCGCTTCAGGAACGGATATACCGCATGCGCTGTGTTGAGGCATGGTCGATGGTGATCCCGTGGGTCGGCATTCCGCTGTCTGATATTATCAAGCGGCTTTCCCCGACCTCAAAAGCCAAATATATTCGTTTTGAAACCTTGGTCGACAAGAAACAAATGCCCGGCCAGTCGCGCGGGACGATCAAATGGCCCTATACCGAAGGGCTGCGCATGGACGAAGCCATGAATCCCTTAACCCTGATGGCGGTGGGGTTATATGGGGAAACGCTGCCCAATCAGAATGGCGCGCCGCTCMGRCTKGTGGTRCCGTGGAAATATGGCTTYAAGGGGRTYAAATCCATTGTCCGGATAAGTTTTGTCAGCAAAAGGCCTAACAACAGTTGGCGGCAGCTTGCGGCCCATGAATATGGTTTTTATGCCAATGTGAATCCGGCCGTGGATCATCCGCGCTGGACACAGGCCAATGAACGGCGCATCGGCGAATTCAGGCGGCGTGATACCTTGATGTTCAACGGCTACGGCGATGAGGTTGCCCATATGTATGCCGGCATGAATCTGAAAAAATATTATTGATGAGAATCTTTCTGCATATATTGGCGATTTCGCCGGCCTTGTGGCTCATGTGGCAAGGCTGGTTGCTGTATGATTTTCAGGATAATATGCTGACCGCCAACCCCATTAAATATATTCATCATTATACGGGCGAATGGGCCATAAGATTCATTCTGCTGGGGCTTGCCATTTCGCCGTTACGTCACATTATGAAATGGCCCCATATTATCAAATATCGCCGGATGATTGGATTATATGGGTTCTTTTATGTGGTGCTGCATCTGGTGAATTTTGTGGCGCTGGATTATTATTTTGACTGGGCGATCATATTAAAAGAGATCATCAAACGGCCCGCCATAACGTTTGGGATGGCGGCGGCCGTGTTATTATTGCCGCTGGCCCTTACATCCACCAAGGGCTGGATCAGGCGGCTGGGTAAAAACTGGCGGCGGCTTCACAGGGTGATATATGTGATTGCCTCCTTGGCGATGATTCATAATTTCATGATGGTCAAGGCGGATATTCTTGTGCCGCTAATTCCCCTGACAATCTTGATTTTATTGCTTGGATACAGGCTTGCCCCCAAGCCGGGTTTTTCTTATACTCGCGCCTAAATGATCCTGACCTTAAGGAAAATACCATGGACTATACGTCATTCACCCTTGAAATTGCCGACCATATTGCGAAGATCACCTTGAGCAATCCGCAAAAAGCCAATGCCCTTGGCGAAGAATTCTGGACGGAATTTGCTCAGGTGTTTGAACATATCAATGATGACCCGGATGTTCGGGTTGCGGTGGTGGCGTCCATGGGCAAACATTTTACCTCAGGGATTGACCTTGGCTATTTGCAATCCACCATGCCTTCGCCGGATGTGGACCCCGCCCGCGCCATGGAGAAGCTGCGCCGGCATGTGAAGTTTTTGCAGGCCCCGTTTGTGGCCATTGATCAATGCCGCGTGCCCGTTCTGGCCGCTGTTCAGGGGGGGTGTTTCGGCGCAGGCGTTGATCTGGTATCGGCCTGTGATGTGCGTTATGTGAGCGCGGATGCGTTTTTTATCATTCAGGAAATCAACATTGGCATGGTGGCCGATCTTGGCACCCTGCAGCGTATGCCCCGCCAGATCCCCGATGGCCTGATGCGGGAACTGGCCTATACGGGCCGGAAATTTCTGGCGGATGAGGCGTTCAATAGCGGCTATGTCACCCATGTGGCCCCTGATCATGACACGCTTTTGGCCCATGTCATGACCATTGCCGGGCAAATTGCTGCCCAGTCACCCTTGGCCATATCGGGCAGCAAGGAAATGCTCAACCACACGCGGGATCATGCTGTGGCTGCTGGTCTGGATTATATTGCATCATGGAATGCAGGTATGTTGTCTTTGCCGGATGTGGTCAAAGGCGCAACAGCCGCCCTGACCAGAGGCAAGGCCGAATTTGATGACCTGTTATGATGATGTAATATTTTTATAAATGATAAATAAAGGGAAGAGGGAATATGGAACTTGTGACAATTGTCATTGCATTGGCTTTGATGGAGTATGTTGTTTTTAGTTTTTTGGTTGGCATGGCTCGCGGGAAATATGGCATTTCTGCCCCCGCTGTTACGGGGGATCCGATTTTTGAGCGCTATTACCGGGTGCAGGAGAATACGCTTGAACTGTTGATTTTCTTCATTCCCGGCATGGTGATGTTTGCCTATTATGTCCGGCCTGATGCGGCGGCTGTTTTGGGGGTGATTTTTATCATTGGCCGGGTTTTATATTTTAAAGGCTATATTGCCGACCCCAAAAAACGAACCCTTGGGTTTTTCTTTAGTTTTTTCCCGTCCCTGATTCTCGTTCTGGGTGGTTTGATCGGGGCCATTATGGCCTTATATTAATTGGCCCGAGATTTGGCCCGAGATCTGACAAGCGTCAAGCCCATCAGACCAAGTCCGAGCAGGGCCAGGGCGGCGGGTTCCGGCACGCTTGTCACAACGCTGGAGAATGTCTGACCACCATTGACACTGACCCGCAGGCTATTGACACCAGAGCAACAGCTTTCAAAACCAAGCAGTTGGAAAGTCCCCGTGCCGGGACCATTAAGGGTAAAGCTCAGAACATCGGCGTTGTTCCAGCTATTGCTCCACCAGATATCATCGGTTCGGATAATATCGCCGCCGATTGCCCCCATAATAATACCGCCAAGGCCCCAATCCGCGCCTAACTGGAATAAGGCCATGCCATTACCCAGAGAATAATTGACGGTATATAATGTGGCCAGATCATCATGGGGATTTGTGCCGCAATTCTGTTTGCCGCCAATGCCCGTGAATTCTCCGATATTTACCGTGCATATTTCCGTGCCGCTGTTAAATCTTGCCAGCAGGCTGGCGGCTGTATCGCTGCCATTCACGCGCAGATTGTCCGTGCTGCGCACTTCCATGGTAATGCTGCTGAATGTGATGGGGATGGCATGGGATGGTAAGGTCATTATTAAACCAAACAGGCCGATGGCAGCAGTAATTATTTTTCCAGATGATTTTACGGGCATAGTTTTGATCCTTGCATAGTCCTGATCCTTGTTTTTTCAGTCATGAGAATAACATCAGGCAATGAATATATCGTTACATCTGAATGGTTTGCCAAGACGCTCCCAATGGTGAAAACGGGCAGRAAACAACAGATTTTTGTTATGCAACTATGACTTATTGTTAAAATTGTAAGGATTCCGGATATTTTGTCCTGAAATGAAACGGTCTTGTATCCATCAATCCTTTTGCATAAGATGACCATAGCCGCGAAAAGGGCGGCGAGAATGATGGAGTGACCATGTATGTGACCCTGATAAAGATGGGCCGCTTTTTTAAGAATTTAAGCCCCGTTGTCACGGCGGCGGTGGCTTTTCTGTTGGCAATATCCTATTTGGCCCTGACGATGCTGGGGATGAACGAACAATATGATCTGTATTACAAGATTCTGACGATTGTGCCGGCGGTATCWTTTCTTATCTGGGCAGCGGCAAAATTTCTTACCCGGCGCAGCCAGTTAAAAAGCAGGGATTTCAAATATGTTACAAAGCTGTTCCGCACCCCGGAAGAATTTGCCCGGATTTTTGACCAATCCATTGATATTGGCAAGGGCCGCCTGAAGTTGCTGAAAAAACTTGAGGAAAGGCAAAATTACAAATGGCCGGAGAATGAACGGGATATGGGAAGGGTCAGCTCCATCAACGCGGCGGCTTTCCGGGGAACGCCATGGGCCGGCGGCGCGGACGAAAAACTGACCCGGAATCTGGCCATGTGGCGTAAAAACCCACGCAGTTTTTTGATGATACTGGATGATAACCAAGGGGATGAGCCAGAGAATCAAGCGGTGTTCTTCTCTCATATCCTGCCCCTGTCCGACCATGGGTATCACCATTATTTCGAAACCGCCGAATCCGGCGACAATGAATTTGACCCGGACTGGATGGCAGAGGCCGGACAGCCGCTGAAGGGTCTGTTGCTTTTTACCATTGCCCGCGACCCGGATCACGAGACGGCAGAAAAAGGCCAGTCGGAAAAACAGCTGCCCAATTATCTTTATGCGGTGGCCTATCATATTCAGGCCATATTGGATCATTATCCCGATCAGAAATATACCACCCTGTATTTTCAGAACAGCGAGAAGAAATTCAAACGTCTGGCAGGATTGTCCGGTTTTAAACAATCACGCCTTGTCACCCATGACGAAGAAACCGTCTATGTGGTCAGCGTGGACAATTGTCTTTGCGAAAAATAAGACTTAACTTAACGCGCSRGRCCCTAACGTGCCTGACCCTAACGTGGATGTGAATTATTATAAACATCCATCAGATAAGCGGTATCCACATCGGTATAATGTTGGGTCGTGGCGAGGGAGGCATGACCGAGCAATTCCTGTATGGTGCGCAAATCCCCGCCGGCGGTCAGCAAATGGGTGGCAAAACTATGGCGCAGGGCATGGGGGGTGGCCGACGGCGGCAGGCCCAGAATTTCCCGGACTTTCTGCATGGCGAGCTGGATCATTCGGGCATTTAATCTCTTGCCCTGAACGCCAATGAACAGCGGCCCCTTCATGGGCAGGCTATGGGGGCAGCTTTTCAGATAGGTCTCAATGGCCGCTCGCACCACGGGCAAGATCGGCACCAGTCTTTCCTTATTGCGCTTGCCCATAACCCGCAGCATATCCCCGGTGGGAAAATCAGCCCTGTTTAAATTCAGGGCTTCTGATATGCGAAGGCCGCAGCCATACAAAAGCGTCAAGACAGCAATGTCGCGGTCTCCAACCCATGTCTCAGATGCAAAATCCGCCACATCAATCAGGCTTTTCCTTGCCGCCTCTTCATCCAGTGGCCGGGGCAGRCGGCGCGGCAGTTTCGGCGCGTTGATCGCGTTGATGGCGTCATTACTCAGAATGTCATTCCGTCGCAGAAATTTAAAAAAGGCCCGGAGGGCACTGAGGGTTCTGGCCACAGAGGCCGCGCTCAGGCCTTGCCGCCGGCGCTGCGCCAGAAAAGACCTGAAATCAACGGGCCGTAAATCCTGAAGATCCGCCTGTGTCGGCGATTTCCCAAAATGCCCGGCCAGAAAAGTAAAAAATCTGACCACATCCCGCTGGTAAGCGTTAACCGTATGGGGCGAAGCGCGCCTTTCGGCCTGAAGATAGTCCAGCCAGCCTTGCAGCAGAGGCAATAACGCAGGATAATGGGGCAGTTTTTCTTTGCTCATAGGTGTGAGTATAACAAGCTTGCGCCTTATGAGCCAGCTTTGAGCAGATGGTTTTTCAATTGAGCCTGAAAGGCGGCGGCAAGAAAACGGAGCAATTCGGTGCCTTGGCCCGGCGCGAAGAAATCTTCGTCACGGCTGCCAAAAGCCAGAATGCCCAGTGGATTATGCGGGGTTTCCTCAAGACGAATCAGGGCTTCGGCCTTGACCAGCGGCGTGGCAGGGCCATAAATTTCCATGGCGGCTTCAACGTTGCCGCGCAATATGGCGGCGGTTTCATGGCCCAGAAAATTGGTGATGATGTCTGATTTCAAAAGCCGGATATTGTTATTTTCCGGCAGAGCTACAGGGCCATCATCGCAGAAACAGATAATGATGCTGTCCACCTGTAAAATCTGGGACCAGTCATTGCAGACGATATGGCATAGATGGTCGTAATCTTCGGCTTCCAGCAGGCATAAAACGGCGGCGTGAATACGGGCTTGGGTGGTCATATTACTGCGGGAGGCATGGATTATCGTGCCTTGGGTGTCATGCAATACGGCGACTTCACGCTGAAGCCGTTCAAGTAAGATGGCCTGAAAATCCACCACATTTTCGGCCCGTTTTGACCTTGTTGGCTTTAAAAGCGTAAGAAGATCGCGGTTCAAATCGAAAAAATCCGGATTCATCATCAGATAATTCCGCACGTCATCCTCATGTAACGCGGTTTTTTTCTTTATCGCTTTACCTATAAGGCTTTTATTCACTTTATCTGACACAACCCACATCCTCAAGATTTACAACCGCCGTGACTATAGGCCGGAAAATCTTACGAAATTATTATTAAACGATTGATTGACCGGTTTTTTTCCAATCGGCGACAAAAGCGGCAAGGCCATTGGCGGTCAGCGGGTGATTGAAAAGCTGGCGCAATACTTTGGGCGGCAGGGTTACCACATCGGCGCCGATACGCGCGCTTTCGATGATATGAATGGGGTGGCGCGTGCTGGCCACCAGAATTTGTGTGTTAAATTGATAGTTATCATAAATCAGACGAATATCTTCGATCAACTGCATGCCATCAAAGCCCACATCATCATGGCGTCCGACAAAGGGCGAAATGAATGTTGCGCCGGCTTTGGCCGCAAGCAGGGCCTGCGCGGAGGAGAAGCATAACGTGACATTGACCATTTTGCCCTGATCTGTGAAATGTTTGCAGGCGCGAAGTCCGGGGGCGGTCATGGGCACTTTCAACGCAATATTATCCGCAATGTCATAAATGCGGGCGGCTTCGGCGATCATGCCGTCRKMWTCKRWRGCRGCAACYTCGGCGCTGACCGGGCCATCAATCAGATCGCAGATTTCTTTGGTCACTTCAAAATAATCCCGGCCTGATTTTAAGATAAGGGAGGGATTGGTGGTCACGCCGTCCACAAGCCCCGTTGCGGCCATTTCGCGAATGTCATTTATTTCTGCAGTATCCAAAAAGAACTTCATGCTTTTAAAAACCTCTCATGATAAAAAAATATTTTCTGAGATCAGTTTTATAATATAGTGCCTTAAAAGAATAGCTTTTTATTTTTACTCATCGCTTTTGCCAGATATYTTTGAAAGATCATTTATGCGTTCAGAYGCCCGCCGCATTCAGGTGTTATTGCCGCTGCCCTTATMTGGCCCGTTTGATTATCTCATTGAGGGGGATATTTCTCTGGAAGAGGGTGATTTTGTCACGGTGCCTCTGGGCAGCCGAATAGTGCAAGGCGTGGTGTGGAATATGGCGCCGGAAACCCATGAGGTTCCGGTTGAAAAATTAAAAGCGGTCACGGCAAAGCTTGACCTGCCCGCCTTGCCGCAGAGTCTGATGGCCTTTATTAACTGGGTCGCGTCTTATACATTATCGCCGCTGGGCGCGGTTCTCAAGATGGCGGTCAGCGTCCCGCGCGCCTTTGACCGGGCCAAGAAAAAAACCTTTTACCGGCTATCTGCCGCACTGCCGGAAAAATTAACACCAAAGAAATTAACAGATGCGCGGCGGTTGGTGGTAAATCTTGATGTTCCCATCGGCATGCCTATGGCGCTTAAGACATGGGCCGAGTTGGCGGGCGTGGGTGAAGGCGTGTTGCGCGGCATGGTCAAGGCCGGGCAGATGATCCCGGTTGAGGYCATGGGCGATGCGCCCTATCCTGATCCTGACTCGTCCTGCGCCCGTCCGGAGTTATCCGACGAACAGGATCACGCGGCCCGCCATATGCGCGAACTTATGGCCGAGCATCACTTTAAACCCGTGCTGCTTGAAGGGATTACAGGTTCTGGCAAGACAGAAGTATATTTTGAGGCCATCGCCGAAGCCTTGAAAACAGACGGCGGTCAGACTTTGGTATTGGTGCCTGAAATCGCCCTGACCGCCCAATGGCTGACGCGTTTTGAACAGCGATTCGGTGCCGAACCTGTGATTTGGCATTCTGAATTAACCCCGGCCCAGCGCAGGCGGGCCTGGTGGGCGACATGCCAGAAAGACATTAAGAAAAGGGCCAAAGTGGTGGTCGGCGCAAGGTCGGCTTTGTTCCTGCCTTTTGTGGATTTAAAATTGATTGTGGTGGATGAAGAACATTCGCCGACGTTCAAACAAGAGGACGGCGTGATGTATCATGGCCGGGATATGGCTGTCGTGCGGGCCATGCAGGCCGATTGCCCCGTGATATTGGCCTCCGCCACCCCGTCCCTTGAAACGATACTTAATGCCGAGGCGGGTAAATATGACTGGCTTTATTTGGGCCAGCGKCACGGCACMGCCCAATTGCCAGATATGACRGCCATCGACATGCGCCAGCAGAAATTGGCGGCAGGCACGTGGCTTTCTGATCCTTTGCGGGCGGCACTGGCCAAAAATCTGGCGCAGGGCGAACAGTCATTATTATATCTTAACCGGCGGGGTTATGCGCCGCTGACCCTGTGCCGGACGTGCGGCCACCGGATGGAATGCCCCCATTGTTCGGCCTGGCTGGTGGAACATCGAAAAGGTGAAAAGCTCATTTGTCACCATTGCGGTTTTTCCTGCGGCAAGCCAAAAGCCTGTCCGGAATGTGAAAATACAGGCAGTATGGTGGCCTGCGGGCCGGGGGTGGAGCGGGTCGCGGAAGAAGTGCGGGATTTATTTCCCCATGCGCGGATCGCGGTCATGGCCAGTGATGAGATATCTTCGCCTGCGCAAATGCGCCAGATGATCACGTCTATTGAACGCCATGAGGTGGATTTTATCGTCGGCACCCAGATTGTCACCAAGGGATATCATTTCCCCATGCTGACGCTGGTTGGCGTGATTGACGCGGATTTGGGGCTGAGCGGCGGCGATCCGCGCGCGGCAGAACGCACATGGCAGCAGTTGGAGCAGGTGGCCGGGCGCGCGGGACGGGCAGAGCGTCCGGGCCGGGTGATTTTTCAAAGCTACGCCCCGGAACATCCCGTGATTGCCGCCTTGATTTCTGGCGATGGGCAGGCTTTTCTGGAGCAGGAAGCCTTTGACAGAGAGCAACAGATGCTGCCGCCTTTCGGCAAGCTGGCGGCGATCATTGTTTCCGGCGCGGATTTTAATGCCGTGGCCAAAACCGCCCGGCGGATTGCGGTGCTGGCCCCCAAAGATAAAGCCATCACGGTTTTGGGGCCGGTTCCGGCGCCCATGGCTTATCTGCGCGGGAAAAACCGTTTCCGCCTGTTGATCAAGGCCGAAAAGCAGGTGAAACTGCAAAAAATCATGGGCCAATGGCTGTCATCCTGCCCGCTTGAACGGGGCGTCAGCCTTCAGGTCGATATAGATCCCTATAGTTTTTTCTAGAGTTTGAAATAGTTAAACAGATATTCCAATGTATGGATTCGGCCCAAAAGAGCCGCGTCTTTGATTTTATGGATTTTAAAATAGCGCGACATCACCGGCAGGCCATCGGGGAAAACAGGGGCTAAATATTCCGGGCTCAATGTTTTTGGCACGGCCCGCGTCATCATTTTATGTTGAATGGCATAGCTGTAACGGCGCAGCGTCGGTGGGCGAAAATAAGTCAGGTTATTTTTTATTTTGACTTTTGTCGGGACTTGCCGATCAAAAGGATAGCCATAATCCGAATGATAGGCGGCAAGGGCCGGGCTGATGGCCTTGATCAATTCGGCTTGAAAGATTCCGTGGTTTTTTAACGCTATGGGTATGGTAAGCGCCAGCTTGCTCATAGCATAGGACACAAAAGGTGTCAGATACGGCCCCAGCCGCGTGTTGTTGTTATTGTCCCGGCTGGTCCAATAGCGCAAACGGAACGCGGGATAGGCATATTCCACTTGCTGGCGGTTGAGCTTATCAGTGCTTGCCCCCAGCGCTATTTTAAGTTTGCCATGAAGTATCGCGCGATAATCTTTTTCATTAAATTCATCCTGACAAAATGCCGTTGYATAGCGCGARTAAAAGCTGTTGATCAGGTCAGTGATCGTAAAGGCCCTGTCGGGTAAATAAAAGAAATTGCGGAAAATCTCGCCGCCGCCGCCATTGAAAACCATATGGCCGTGATCGGATCTTTTGCGCCTTGTGTCCATATTGGCGCCAAAATCAAAAATGCTCTCGCCCGGCAGCCCGTCCAGMGCGTAGAAATTATCCTGTATGATTTGGGCATATTCCCCGGGGCTGGGGACGGGATAATTTGCCTTGTTGACATGATCAAGGGGGAAGCCTTCGCCGCTGGCTATTGTGCGCGCGACGGTGACATCCGGGCTGTCATTTGAGCCATAAACATAAACGCCGGGGGTGCTGCCGCACGCCTTTAACAGGGCGAGCATCAGCCGTGAATCATAACCGCCGGACAGGGCGGTGCGAATTTTATTGCCGAATATTTCTGAGACAGGCTTTGCGGCATCTTGCAGCATTTGAACCGTTTGCGCGACCAGATCATCAAGGGGAGCGCTATTCTCCCGAAAATCAAAGCTCAGATTTTTATCATGTGCAACGGGGCCATCTTTTGTAAATTCAAAAATTTTCAAACTATCAAGGCAGGATACTTCCTTAAACACGGTATCACGTCCGTAAGTGGTTTCCTGAAAGGCATATTCATAGAGGGCCTGTTTGTTGATGGACAGGCTGTTTGTGGCTGTTGCCGCCGCCAGAAAAGAAGAAGACCARAGGCCTTGTTGATCATTTTCATATACCCGATTGCCGCCCAAAGGGTCGGTTAACAGATAGAGACGATTATTCTTGCGCAGGATAACGGTGAAGATTCCGCTGTAATCCTCGGGCTTATAATCCGCGATGGCGAAATCCTGTAACAGGGCGCTGAGCGCGGCCTTGCCCATGAGGTTCTTATATATGAATGTGCCGGATGAGCCGCAGAAGTCGCCGTTCTCTTGCCGGGCAAAGTTTTTCATTGGGGAGATATGTTTGGGAAAAAACGCCGCCTTATAACCATCATGCCCAACCAAAACAGGATTTTCAGACCCTTGTTCAGCAAGGCAGGAAAAGGCAGCACCCACTTGTCGCGGTGATGTTCTGTCTTTATGATAAAGGATGAAATCCCCCATATAATGCCTTTCTGATGGTTAAAATCGACTATAATCCAAGTTCCTGCTTTGTCGTTTGTTATCACGAAAATGCCAAAAAAAGAACAAGTTCCCCATTTGCTGTCTTGAAGTCTTAAGATCACTGTGCTAGGTATCGCCAACAAATAAATATTTAGTCAGTTTATACCGTGTTCTGCAAAGGGGAAAAGGTAAAAAGTGGCATCAAGACCAAAACAAATTCGAGGAAGACTAACTTGTCATCTGAACTGGCGTCAAATATAGTATCTGAAAATCTGACCATTTCCGGACTTGCGGGGCGGTATGCCATGGCATTGTTTGATTTGGGCAAAGAAACAAAATCTCTGGATAAAACCGCGAAAGATATGGCGACCCTTGCATCGTTATTGCAGGAAAGCGCGGATCTTAGAAGCCTGACGTTCAACCCGATATTTTCTTCCGTAGAAAAGGCCCGCGGCCTTGGTGCGGTGATTGCGGCGGCGAAAATTGACAAATTGGTCGCGAATTTTGTCGGCGTTGTGGCAAATAATGGCCGGCTTGCACATCTTGAAAATATTATTTCGGAATTCGATAGAATCCTCCGTCACCATAATGGTGAGGTGAGCGCTTCTGTGACCACGGCACATAAGCTGACGAAAACTCAGTTGGATGCTTTGAAAGCTAAACTTAAATCGATGGTTGGCAGTGACGTTACTGTGGAAACTGATGTTGACGGGGGTCTCCTTGGGGGCATGATCGTCAAAATAGGTTCCTGCATGATCGATTCGTCACTGACGACTAAACTAACTAATCTTGAAGAATCAATGAAAGAGGTTGGATAATGGACATCCGTGCAGCGGAAATATCTAAGATCCTGAAAGAGCAAATTGCCAATTTTGGTGAGGAAGCTGAAATTTCAGAAGTCGGTAAAGTTCTGTCGGTTGGCGACGGTATCGCCCGTGTATATGGCCTTGATAATGTTCAAGCCGGTGAAATGGTTGAGTTTCCCGGTAAGGTAATGGGTATGGCCCTGAACCTTGAATCTGATAATGTCGGGGTGGTGATTTTCGGATCTGAYCGCGAAATTAAAGAGGGTGATACGGTAAAACGTACCGGCAGTATCGTGGATGTGCCTGTTGGCCGTGGTCTTTTGGGGCGTGTTGTCGATGCGCTTGGAAATCCGATTGATGGCAAGGGCCCGCTTACGGATGTGACGCGTACCCGTGTGGAAGTGAAGGCCCCGGGAATCATTCCGCGCAAATCAGTTCATGAGCCGGTGCAGACCGGTCTTAAGGCCATTGACAGCCTTGTGCCAATTGGGCGCGGACAGCGCGAATTGATCATTGGTGATCGCCAGACCGGAAAAACAGCGGTGGCGATTGATACATTCCTGAATCAGAAATTGATTAACGCCGGTGATGATGAAAGCAAAAAACTTTATTGTATTTATGTTGCCATCGGCCAAAAGCGTTCAACGGTTGCGCAGATTGTGAAGACTCTGGAAGAGCGCGGCGCGATGGAATATTCCATCGTTGTGGCCGCCACAGCTTCCGAGCCGGCACCTTTGCAGTTTTTGGCCCCCTATACCGGTACCGCAATGGGCGAGTTTTTCCGCGACGGCGGCATGCATGCCGTCATCGTGCATGACGATCTGTCCAAACAGGCGGTGGCCTATCGCCAAATGTCCTTGCTTCTTCGCCGCCCGCCGGGCCGCGAAGCTTATCCGGGCGACGTATTTTATCTTCATTCCCGCCTGCTTGAGCGGGCCGCGAAAATGAATGATGCCAATGGCAATGGTTCTTTGACGGCGCTGCCGATCATTGAGACGCAGGCCGGTGACGTGTCCGCTTATATTCCGACCAATGTGATTTCTATTACAGACGGTCAGATATTCCTGGAAACAGAATTATTCTATCAGGGTATCCGCCCGGCCATCAACGTGGGCCTGAGTGTGTCCCGCGTGGGGTCTGCCGCGCAGGTCAAGGCCATGAAGCAGGTTTCTGGCTCCATTAAGCTGGAATTGGCGCAATACCGCGAAATGGCGGCCTTTGCCCAGTTTGGTTCTGATCTTGATGCGTCAACTCAGCAATTGCTGAACCGGGGCGCGCGCCTGACTGAATTGCTTAAGCAGGCGCAATATGCGCCTATGTCCGTGGCCGAGCAGGTGGTGTCCATCTTCTCAGGTGTGAATGGTTACCTTGACAAGATTGAAGTGTCTGCTGTTGGCCGTTTTGAAGAAACGCTCATTGCCGAAATGCATTCTCAGCATAAGGCTGTTTTGGATGCGATCAGCAATGAAGGTAAGGTTTCCAGTGAAACCGAAGCCAAGCTGAAGGATATCCTTGGCAATCTCGTAAAGACCTTTATTTAAGTTGGTTTTGGACCATGTAACTTAGGAAAAGCTTAGTATGGCTAACCTTAAAGACCTCAGAAACCGGATCACAAGCGTACAATCTACGCAAAAGATCACGAAGGCCATGCAGATGGTTGCGGCCTCAAAGCTGCGGCGCGCGCAGGAGGCTGCCGAGGCAGCTCGGCCCTATGCGGAGCGTATGGAAAGCGTTCTGGSGTCATTGGCGTCTAGTATGGTTGGGCAGGTTGGCGGGCCAAAGCTTTTGGCGGGAACCGGCAGGGATCATGTTCATCTTGTTGTTGTCGCAACGTCTGAACGCGGTCTTTGCGGGGGGTTTAATACCAATATCGTTAAAGGCGCACGCCTGAAAATTGCCGAACTTATTGCCGAAGGAAAAGACGTCAAAATCGTGACCATCGGTAAAAAAGGCGCAGCCTCTATACGCCGCAATTATAGCAGCCGCATGGTGAAGCATTTTGATATGTCTCATGTGAAGCGGTTATCTTATGGTGATGCCGCGCCCATTACAGATTATTTATTGTCGGCTTATGACAATGGCGAATTTGACGTATGTACTTTGTTCTATGCTAAATTCCAGTCTGCATTGACGCAGATTGTCACGGCGCAGCAGATGATTCCAGCGTCCTATAACGCGGATAATGTTGTGGATCTCGGCGGCGCGGCGTATGATTATGAACCGGATGAAACAGAAATATTAGAAGCCTTGTTGCCCCGTAATCTCGGCGTTCAGATTTTCCGGTCTTTACTTGAAAATGCCGCCAGTGAGCAGGGGTCACGCATGACCGCCATGGACAGTGCAACCCGTAATGCCGGTGATATGATTGACGCTCTGAGGACGACGTACAACCGTACCCGTCAGGCGGTGATTACCAATGAATTGATTGAAATTATTTCAGGCGCGGAAGCGCTCTGATGAGGTAATGTTTGGCGTCTTTGCCTGCTAAATTTATAAGATGCCAAATTTATAAGATGATATGAAAACGAGAGTAGAAATAAAATGACAGCAAAGTCTATTGGTCGTGTTAGCCAGATWATTGGTGCCGTWGTYGACGTWAMRTTCGACGGCGAWTTGCCCGCTATYCTGTCKGCRCTTGAAACSGAYAAYAATGGCAAYCGCCTTGTTCTYGARGTKGCKCAGCATNTTGGNTGAAAAYGMRGTTCGKACAATYGCSATGGAYTCAACAGATGGTTTGGTTCGSGGMAAYRWWGTTACMGATACYGGMRSYCAGATYYYYRTTCCKGTTGGCCCRRAAACACTGGGCCGGATCATGAATGTGATYGGRGARCCSATTGATGAACGCGGKCCKATCGRWRMRRAWCWRCGTGCSCCYAYTCATGCGGAYGCSCCGGCYTTTGCSGAYCARTCMACAGARTCAGAAATTCTGGTRACRGGKATTAAAGTTGTTGACCTGCTCGCGCCTTATTCMAAGGGCGGYAAGATTGGCCTGTTCGGYGGYGCKGGYGTKGGTAARACYGTTTTGATYATGGAATTGRTCAAYAAYATYGCCAWMGGCMACGGGGGTTACTCTGTGTTTGCCGGTGTTGGGGAACGTACCCGTGAGGGCAACGACCTTTATCATGAAATGATTGATTCAAATGTTATTGATCTTGACGGCGACAAATCAAAAGTGGCCCTGGTTTACGGCCAGATGAATGAGCCTCCCGGCGCGCGTGCGCGTGTGGCCCTTACCGGACTGACTGTTGCGGAATATTTCCGCGATCAGGAAGGCCAGGATGTGTTGTTCTTTGTGGATAACATCTTCCGCTTTACTCAGGCCGGTGCCGAGGTTTCTGCTCTTTTGGGCCGTATTCCTTCCGCTGTGGGCTATCAGCCAACATTGGCGACGGACATGGGTACGCTGCAAGAACGGATCACCTCAACCAATAAAGGCTCGATTACATCTGTGCAGGCCATCTATGTGCCGGCCGATGACTTGACCGACCCGGCTCCGGCGGCCTCCTTTGCCCATTTGGATGCGACGACGGTTCTTAACCGGTCTATTTCTGAAAAAGGCATCTATCCTGCGGTTGATCCGCTTGATTCAACATCGCGTATTTTGACGGCTGATGTTGTGGGTGAAGAGCATTATACAGTTGCGCGCAAGGTACAGGAAATTTTGCAGAAATATAAATCATTGCAAGACATCATTGCTATTCTGGGCATGGATGAACTGTCCGAAGACGATAAAATCGTTGTGGGCCGCGCCCGTAAGATTGAACGCTTCATGTCACAGCCTTTCCATGTGGCCGAAGTTTTCACCAATATGCCGGGTAAGTTTGTTCAATTGGAAGATACGGTCAAAAGCTTCAAGGAAATTCTTGAAGGCAAATATGATGACCTGCCCGAAGCGGCATTCCTCATGGTTGGCGGCATTGAAGATGTTGTGGCCAAAGCCCAGAAAATGGCTGSTGACGCAGCTTAAATATAGCTAAAGGTACCCNTAATGGCAGATAAATTACATTTCGAACTCGTTTCACCGGAAAGACTTCTTATGTCCACAGATGTGGATATGGTTGTTGTGCCGGGGGTTGAAGGCGACTTTGGTGTGTTGATTAATCATGCGCCGGTCGTATCCACCTTGCGCACGGGCATTTTGGAAGTCCATAATGATGGTGCGCCGGAATTGCTTTTGGTACGCGGCGGTTTTGCCGAGGTCAATCCAGAGGGCCTGACCGTTCTGGCCGAAGAAGCCATGCTACTGTCCGATGTTGACCGGGCTGCCCTGGAAGCTGACCTTAAAAATGCCAACGAAGATGTGGCCGACGCCAAGGATGAGGCGCAACTTAGAGAAGCCAATAAAACCCGCGACCGCCTCGTCGAAATCCTCGGCGTTCTGGATCTGGCAGCCTAAAGCGTAAATAGACAAATCTTCTGAAACCCCGTGAATTATTTTTCATGGGGTTTTTTGTTTTTTATAGCCGCCCATCGTCATTCCGGCCTCCGAGCCGGAATCCATATTTGTGGAATTCTGAACAAGTTGACAAATAGACAAATGAGTTGATGACGGTATAATAACGCCTGAATATGTAAAATACTCTAAACCCTATGCATTAATTCTTATGGTTTTTTTGTTGTAAAAAAATATCAGCCGGTCAAAATAGAATGAATTTAAATTACGTTCTTTAGGAAACCGGAATGAATCAACTTAGCTTTAAATTTCTTAGCAGTATATTTCTATATATCGCTCTATCTTTTCCCATTCATGCGAATGAAATATCGCTTGATTATATTGGGCAGCAGGTGATTCCTCATGATTGGTCCTATAAAGATACGGTGGTGGGGGGCTTGTCGTCGCTGGATTATATTACCGAAACGGGCCGTTATGTGGCCATCAGTGATGACCGGTCGGAAAATAATCCGGCGCGTTTTTATGAATTAAAACTTGATTTTGAGGCTTCTGGTTTTAAAGGCTGGCATTTAAGCGACATGCATTTTATCAAACGCCCTGACGGCAGCATGTTTCCAAAGCCTGAATTCTTTGGCAGAAAGGCCTCTGTGGATCCCGAGGCTCTGCGCCTGTCGCCGGCGGGCAATAGTTATTTCTGGGCCAGCGAGGGCCATGCCAAGAAAGGCGTCAATYCTTTCATTCGCGAGATGGCGTTGAACGGGSATTATATCCGTGACTTTCTGGTGCCGCAAAAATATATGGTGGCAGAGGGAAAAGGCATTCGTGATAACCTGGCCTTTGAGGCCCTGACCGTATCATCGGATCAGAAATCAATTATGGTCAGCACAGAAGGGCCGCTTATTCAAGACGGGGCAGAAGCAACCGTAAAGCACGGCGCTCCATTGCGGTTGCTGCAATTGGATATTACCAGCGGCGCGGCGCGTCATGAATATGTCTATAACGTCAGCCCGGTTCATGACGAAACCCTGCCCATTGGCAATTTTTCCGTCTCGGGCGTGGTGGATATTCTGGCGCYTTCGGCGGATAAATATATTGTGGTGGAAAGATCTTTTTCTGTCGGGGCTGGCCTGTCGGTAAAGCTGTTTCTGGCTGACCTGTCTGAGGCCACGGATGTTTTAAGTTTTGACAGCTTGAAAGAGAGGCCTTATCAGCCGGCGCAAAAAACACTTCTGGCGGACATTGGGAAATTTKGCATTGTGGCCGATAATATAGAAGGCATCAGCTTTGGCAAGAGACTCAAAAATGGCCGCCGTAGCTTGATTCTGATTTCTGACAATAATTTCCGATCGGCACAGGTGACACAAATTCTGGTTTTTGCTGTTAATGGTCTGGAGTGAATTAAATTATACCTAATTTGCCGGCTCGCTAAATTCCGGGCAACCGCAATGGCGGTAAAAGGTAGAGGTCAGGGAACATAATGTTGCGAGCGGCAATGATAACAGGGGCGCAAATATCAGAATAAATATATAAATCATATCTGGATTCATATCTGGATTTTGGGCCGTTCCCGCCAATAGATCAATGTTAAAATAATATTCTGCCACCCATAAAAGGACGCTGTATATCCCTGCTATGGGCAGACTGCTCAGGAGCGTAGTGATCAGCATGCGAAAGGTGTTTTTGCGGGTCATGCGCCATGAGGTGGTAAAGCGTAAAGTCTTGCCAATAGTCAGGGACGAAAAGGCCAGACTGAACCTTAAGGAAATGATCAACAGGAAAAATATCAAGGCGAGCAAGCCGCTGGCATAAAGCGCATATTCCATATCGCCCATCCGGGTGATGGTGCCGGTCATTTTCTCTGATCCGCTAAAAATCCTGAGATATAATACGCCCCAGGTTACGGCGGCGCCGGCCACCAGAACCAGACCAAAAAATATCAGGGAATGATTGATCAATTTCAGGCTGCGGGTGATGAGCGGCCAGACTTTCCTGCGGATAAGATGTTCAGGGCCCAGCAGGTAAAGCCGCTGCCAAAGAATTATCATTGGAATAGCCCATAAGAGCGTTGTACCAACCAGAATAGCGAAGGACAGGTTAAAACCATCTGGCATGCCCTGCGCCGAAGATGACGCTGTGGACACGGGATCCAACATTCCTGATAATCCCGCCAGACAGAAGGGTAAAACCGCAAGAATGGAAATGACGACATGCTGAATTTTATAGTGCCATAAGCCTCTGTAAGTTTGCTTGATGGAGGATATAATACACAGGCTGGTACATTCTATGGTCATAAGCTATTGGGTTTCCGGGGGCTGAAACAGGCGACAATCTTTTCATACAGGGGGCGCTTGAAAGCAACAATTGACTGGGCAAGCTTGTTCATTTCCAGCCATTTCCACTCTGAAAATTCCGGGTTCGCCGTATTTATATCAATTTCACTATCTTGTCCCTGAAAACGCATAAGATACCATTTCATTTTTTGCCCCCGNTATTTCCCGCCCCAGAGTGTGCCGATAAGATGTTCGGGCAGATCATAATGCAGCCAGCCGTCATATTCCTGTATTATGACCGCGTTGCGGGTGCCGATTTCTTCTTCCATTTCACGGAAAACGGCATCCAATGGGCTTTCACCCTTATCAATACCGCCTTGGGGCATTTGCCATGCATGGGCCTTTGTATCGATACGTTTGGCGACGAAAACCTTTCCCTCCGGGTTAAGCATCATAACGCCAACACAAGGTCGGTAAGGAAGGTCGGCAGAATTATTCATCATATGCTTTTGAACCAATTTAATTTGAAGCCATTATAAACCGCTTTTCAATGGGGATCAAAAAAACTTTACTTGACTTAAGAACATATACAGAACATCATCTCATTTTCATAAAATCAGGCAAAAAAGGGCAATATATATGATTTCGTTATATAAATTTGGGCCATTAAAGACAGTCAGTGACGCGAGTGGTTTTTGTGCCAAGGTCGAAGCCTATTTAAAAATGGCAGAGCTGCCCTATGAAACCTGTAGCGGCATTCAATATCTGCGCCGCTCCCCAAAAGGGAAACTTCCCTTTATCAAAGATGATGGCGAGGCCATTGCGGATTCGTCTTTTATTCTGAAATATCTGGAAGAAAAGCATGATAATATTCTTGATGGTCATTTAAATGATGAGCAAAAGGCAATTTCTCATGCTTTTGTGAAAATGATGGATGAAAACCTCTATTGGACAGTGGTTTATTCCCGCTGGGTCCTTGATCATAACTGGGTGATTATGAAAGATATGTTCTTTGGATCTTTGCCTTTTGTCTTAAAAGCTATCGTTCCGGGGATTGCGCGTAAAGGCGTGATCAAGGGCCTTAAGGGCCATGGTATTGGCCGTCATTCCGATGCAGAAATCACCGAAATCTGCGCGCATGATTTGCAGGCTTTATCTGATTTTCTGGGTGATAAAGAATTTTTCTTTGGCGATAAGCCGAGCTGTCTGGATGCGGCCGCATTTGGYCATTTGGCGCAACTTATTTTGGTGGATGATTTCACGGGGTCAGTCTTTGACAAGGCGAAGAGCTATAAAAATATTGTGGATTACACCAACCGGACTTCCAAAAAATATTTTCCAGAATTCACCTGATTTGAATCTCGTAAGCACCTCATTCCCCACCCATGCCGCGCAGCCGAAGGAGAAGCAGGAGGCGCGCAGCGCCGACTTAGCGACCAAGCGGGAGCGCAGCCTTTAGCGGCGCCTGAGCGTAATCCAAAAAAACAAGAGGCAGCGCCGACTTAGCGACCAAGCGGGAGCGCAGCCCCCAGCGGCGCTTGAGCGTAATCCAAAAACAGGAGCCCTCGCGACTTAGCGACCAAGCGGGAGCGCAGCCCCTAGCGGCGCTTGAGCGGAATATAAAGAGATTCAATTAACGAATAGGCTGGCGGTTGGCGATTGCCGTTATGGGCACAAGTTGAATGCCGCGCTGGTCTAATTCTTGTGCCCATTTTTTTATCTCTTGAATAGATAAGGGAAATGCGCGTGCAATACCAACGGCGGTGCCATAGGTGCGGGCGGTATTTTCCAGGGCGGTAAGGGTTTTGGTAATTTCTGCGGTGCTGACGATATTATCGATATAGAGATTATTAAAGGCGCGGGGCATACCGATACGCCGCGCCAGTTTAGCCGCCGCGCTGAACCGCGTTGATTTTGAATCGAGCAGCATCAGCCCCCGCGCGTGCAGGTCATCCAGAATGGGCATGACATCCTCTTCAGATGCGGTGAACCTTGATCCCATTTCATTGATCACGCCCACATAACCTGTGACCTGTGACAGCAGCCAGTCCAGTTTTTTCAGATTGTCTCTTGGGGATGTGCCGGTCATTAATGTATGCGGGCCGGGGTCATTTTCCGGATAGTTAAGCGGTTCAGTGGGGATCATTAAAAACCCCTCATGGCCATATTTTCGCGCAATATTCATCCAATGCTGCAACCGCCGTCCATAAGGGGAGAAGCCCAAGTCTATCTGGCCGGGCAGATGCTTGATGGCAAGTTCAGTCGTCTTGCTGTTAAGGCCAATGCCTGTGACAATGATCGCGACTTTTGGCCGATCATCCAAATCTTTCGCGGGCCGGGCATATTCCTTCCAGGCCACCATGGAATCCGGCCCCAATACCGGAAGAGGGCCATTGGCCCCTGCCATAAACAGACCATCAACTGGGGCCTTGATCAGACTTATGCCCTTATGGGAGATATTCTCAATTTCTTTTGATTCTGCTGGCGCATGAGGCTCATCATGTGAGGGGGTATTGGATAATATGGCAATGTCTGCGTCATGGGCAGCGGGGCTGGCTTGATCCGAATTATTGTCAACGGGCGCAATGTCTCCAGATAAGGACAGCCACGTGAAGCCGACCACAAGCATAACAATCACAAATGCCCAGGCCGCGACCAAAGGCCTTACGGTTCTGTTGCGTGTCATACTTGTTAATTCTGGTGCGTCAACCATTTTCGTTTTGCCTTTAGAAGGCCTTCCCTTTTTCGAATATTTCGACTTTTACTTCACTGTCTTCTACCGTTATTCCACATTCCGCGCAATGGCCATCCCATGCAAAAGATTAATGGCATAATTCAATTGATAGTCGTCTTGCGCCGTTGTTAAAGTCGGGGCTTTATCCACTTTTTTATCCCCGGCTTTTTTATTATTGGTTTTTTTATCTGTGGCTTTATCCTCGGATGATTCATCATTTTTGGCATCTTTATCTTTATCATCCGTTTTATCGTTGGGGTTTTCCAGATGACCGCGCAGATCATTCTCAGAACGACGGCGTGTTTCGACTTTTTTGGAATTATCAAAGCTAATTTGTTCAATCAGTACGTCAGGTGTGATGCCTTCGCCCTGAATGGAATTGCCGGAAGGCGTGAAATAATAGGCCGTGGTCAAGCGCATGGCCCCATTTGCGCCAAGGGGCATGACCGTCTGTACGGATGCCTTGCCAAAAGACTGGGTCCCAACCACAACCGCCCGCCGATGATCCTGAAGCGCGCCGGCAACGATTTCAGACGCGGAGGCGGAACCGCCGTTGATCAAAACGATGAGCGGCTTGCCATTAATGGCATCGCCTTTACGGGCGGGATAACGCTGAATATGTTCATCATTTCTTGTCCGGGTTGAGACAATTTCGCCCCGTTCGAGAAAGGCGCTGGAGACGGCAATGGATTGGTTTAACAAACCGCCGGGATTATTCCTCATGTCAAGGATAATACCTTTAAGGTCGTCGCCAAGCTCTTGTTTAATGGTATCCAAAGCATCAATCAGGCCAGATTCAGTTTTCTCGGTAAAAGAAGAAATTCGGATATAGCCCACCTCGCCCTCAAGCCTATGGCGGACGGATTTTATGGATATAGTATCACGGGTCAGGGTGATCTCCAGCGGGGCGTTTTCGCCCTCACGCACGACGGTAATGATAATGTCTGTACCGATTTCGCCTTTCATTTTATTGACGGCTTCGGTGAGCGTAAGTCCCATAACCTGTTCACCGTCAAGCTTGGTAATATAATCTCCGGGCTGTATCCCGGCGCGCGAGGCCGGGGTATCATCGATGGGGGAGACCACACGAACAACGCCCTTGTCCAGCGTTACTTCCATGCCAAGGCCGCCATATTCGCCCTTGGTCTGAGCCTGCATGTCATCAAAGTCTTTTTGGGTGAGGTAGCTGGAATGAGGGTCAAGAGAGATCAGCATGCCATTGATCGCGGCCTCGATCAGTTCCTCATCGGTGACTTCGCGAACATATTGCGCGCGGATTTTTTCAAAAACATCACCAAATAAATTGAGCTGTTTATAGGTGTCCGAGCTTTTGCTTTGTGATGTTGTGGCATTGACAAGTGTCACGCTGACAATGGCAATGGACACAAGCAGGGTTGCGATATATTTTTTCATTTCAAAGTACCTTTCTATCACTTGCCACAATCCAGGGCAGCGGATTAATGGGTTTCCCCCTCCGTCTTAGTTCGACATATAAGTTTTGTCCAGCGCGCATATGTTCATCACGCATTTGTTCAGTGCCGCTTGCCGCCATCTGTCCAACAGGTTCGCCCTTAAGTACCCACTGACCGACTTCCGCATCAAGGCGGGTTATGCCGGCTAACAGCGTATGATACTCTGGCCCGTGGGAGATAATCAACAATTGGCCGTAAGATCTGAATTTTCCCGCAAAAACAATGCGGCCCTCATGGGGGGAAATCACGGTCGCTTGCGGGCGGGTGTATATGGTAATGCCTTCTGATGATTGGCCTTCTGCTGTTTTTGCGCCAAATATGCGGCGAATGGAACCACGGGCGGGTAGGGGCAGAAATCCTTTGGCGGCCTGAAAGGTCGCCCGAAATCCCGCCCSAAATCCCGCCCCAAATCTCACAGGGCCTTTCGGCGGCGAATCAATTTTTAATCGAGCGGTTTTTATGTTTGTTTTATTCTGGGGCTTCTGCGCTAATCTTTTTGCCGCAGCAATGGCGGCTTTTTCGCGTATGGCGGCTTCTTGTTCAATTTTTGCAATCAGTTCTTGCAGGGTTTTCGCTTTGGCGGCGAACTGTTTTAATTTTTGACGTTCTTGCTTTGTTGCCAGCCGTAGTTCTTTTTGTTTTGATCGCCGCTTCATCAGCAGTTCATTCATGTCAATCTGTTCGGTCGTCAAGGCCGCAAGGAGCCCGGCCAATGCTTCTCTTTCTAAAGTGATTTCTTCCCGAACCACCAGAATTTCTGACATATCCTGCCGTATGATTTGCGCCCGCTTCTGTAATTCCGGCTGAAGGGTTTTGAGCAGGCTGGCACTGCGCAGGCTATTGACAGCTTTATCTGAGCGGTAGGCAACCAGTTCAATAGGCTGCTGGCTAAGCCGTTGCATGGCGGCCAGGGTTTTGGCCATTTGAACATGCCGGGATTTCAGGCGTGTGGCAAGATTATTTTCCTGTCTATTCAATAAATCCAGATGATCTTCTTTGTCATTGATATTGCTTTCAGCTTGTTGGATTTTGCCGGCGGCCTGAATCAGATTCTGACGCAGGTTGGTAATTTCCTGATCCATGGCGTTGGCTTCTGACTCATATTCCCGGGCGCGTTTGCCGGCGGCAGTAATTTTATTGCGCATGTCATTTAGCGTTTTGTCATTAGCCGCCGCATTAGCCGCCATCGATTTAGTATGTCCCCCAACAATGAGGCAAAGACAGGCCATAAGCATCACGGCATGACCCGTAGGGAACAGATGGCGCGCTGAAAATTTTAAGAAGAAATATTTACGCAGGGGACTGGTCTCCCATAGTGGTTGTTGTTTGCCCGGTTTTCGTTTTATTGGGGCTCAACTTCAACAGGGAACTTCCGGTCATGCTGCGGGGCTGCTTAAGTCCCATCAGGGTAWGGATCGTCGGGGCAACGTCCGCCAAATTACCATTGTTCAGGGCAAATACCTTCCCCTTATTCATTGGGCCAGCTGCCGCATCAGCATTGACAAGGATAAAGGGGACAAGGTTGGTGGTATGGGCCGTATGGGGCTGGCCGCTTTTCTGATCCGTCATCAATTCTATATTCCCGTGGTCGGCGGTCACAAGCATGGTGCCGCCAACGGATATAACAGCCTCTTGTAATTGTCCCAGACTTTTATCCACGGTTTCAACAGCGATTTTAGCGGCTGACATGATGCCCGTATGGCCGACCATATCCGGATTGGCGAAATTCACGATTATCAGGTCATATTTCTCAGATGCGATGGCCTCCACGAGCCTGTCGGTAACCTCGGGCGCCGACATTTCAGGTTTTAAATCATAGGTGGCCACATTGGGGGACGGGATCAAAATTCTGTCTTCACCGGGGTAAGTATTCTCCTTACCGCCATTGAAGAAAAAAGTGATATGGGCGTATTTCTCCGTCTCGGAAATACGTAATTGTGTAAGGCCATTTTGAGACACAATTTCCCCCAGGGTATCCCTGATGTCTTCGGATGGAAAAAGCGTTGTCATAAACGGGTTCAGGGCAGCGGAATATTCACTCATACCCACCCGCGCGCAGAATTCCGGCCTTCTGCTGCGCGCAAATTCGGTGAAGTCCGGATCAACCAGTGCCGCCAAAATTTCCCGCGCCCTATCGGCGCGAAAGTTAGCCATGATGATCGCATCGCCGTCTTGCATGCCCTGATAATCACCGATGATGGTCGGCAGCATGAATTCGTCGGTTAATTCATTATCATAGCTTGCCATAATACCATCAAAGGCATTATCGGCTGAATTTCCAATCGCGCCAACCATGCCATGGTAGGCTTTTTCCACACGGTCCCAGCGGTTATCGCGATCCATGGCATAATATCGGCCCGTAACCGTGGCAATCCTGACATGATTGAAAGGACTGATATCCTGTTCAAATTTCTKGATAAAGCCTTTGGCGCTGCGGGGCGGGACATCGCGGCCATCCAGAAAGGCATGGACGGCGACCGGAATCCCGGCCTTTGACAGGACGCGCGTTATCGCCAGCATATGATCCTGATGGCTATGGACACCGCCCGTCGACATAAGCCCCATCAGGTGGCAGGTACCGCCCGTTGATTGCAGGCTGGCAATGGTGGATTTTAATCCTGCTATTTCCGGGAAGCTGCCGTCCTTGATAGCGCTGTCAATAAGGGGCAGGTCTTGCATGACAATGCGCCCCGCACCAAGATTGGTATGACCCACCTCAGAATTACCCATTTGCCCCTCAGGCAACCCCACAGCAAGCCCGGAGGTGTCCAGATAAGCCATCGGGCAAGTCTCGGTCATTTTATCAAAATTTGGCGTATTTCCAAGAATAATGGCGTTATCAACAGCGTCATCTCTGCTGCCCCAGCCATCAAGAATGCATAAGATAACGGGTCTTGTCGGTTTTACGGCAATATTGGTCATGGACTATTCAAAAACCTTTTTCATAATTTGTCTGTATTATAGAGCAATATTCATATTAATAGAAGTAAGTTAATGGGCCGTAAAATCAAGTTTTTTTGATCTAGTCTTTATGATAGGGGTGGCCCGATAATATGCAGGACGCCCGATAGAGCTGCTCCGATARCATGACCCGTACCATCATATGGGGCCATGTCATATCGCTTAGGCGCAAAAGGGTATCTGCGCGGTCTTTTACTTTTTGGTCGTAACCATCGGCCCCGCCGATTAAAAATACGAGGYTAGAGGTGCCAAAGTCCTGGCGTTTCTGTATCAGATGGGCAAAGCCTGTACTGCGCAGGCTTTTGCCCCTTTCGTCAAGGGCAATGATATAAGCATCTTTTTGGCCAGATTTCAGGGGCCCAGACTTTAGGGGAAGAGCTTTCAGGATCAGGTCGCCTTCGCGGGCCATGCGTTCAGCCCCCTTGAGGGGGCGTTTTTCTTCAACCTCTATGATGGTGACGGGCCATGGGCARCGTCCAAGATAGGTTTCTATCTGTTGTTTTTCTGGCCCGTTTTTCATGCGGCCTACTGAAATGATGGTAATCTGCATCACATGTCATCCGGCTTGGATTAACTTTTTGGGGGATTAACTTTTTCGGGCTAGCTTTTTAAAAGCTGATCCGGCGTAAAGTTATCGGGACGGATTTCCATGGTCCACATTTTTTCCAGATTATAGAAGCTGCGGACCTCGGGCCGGAAAATATGGATGATGGCATCACCGGCGTCAATCAAGACCCAGTCGGATTTTTCAAGCCCTTCTATCTTGCTGTGACCATAGCCGGCATTTTTGATATTTACCGCTAAATGATCGGCGATTGCGGCGACCTGACGTGTGGAACGGCCAGACGCAATAATCATCGAATCGGCGATGCTGGTTTTTCCCTTAAGGTCTATGGTAATGATTTCTTCCGCTTTGTTGTCTTCCAGAGAGTTGATAATAACCTCTAAAAGTGTGTTCGGGCTATGCGGTTCCATAGAGGATGAAATGTCATCCTCTGAGATGTTATTATTGGGCAATTTTGTTTGTAACCTTTTGGGTTTAAAGTTTTTTCCGTCGTATCTCAGTAGATGACAACGGGTTTTTCGTGTCCCGGATGAATGTCCATGCCGGTGGTTTTAATGAGCATAGGTCAGCGGCCTCTGCCGAGGGTATTCTCTGATCCAGAAAATAGGCTGCCGCATCGCTTGTCTCAACGGCGGTAGAATAGCCCGGACGATCAAAAATCGCAAATACTATGGTCTGGGAAATTTTTTTCCAGTCTTTCCATTGTGAAAATTCTGCCAGATTATCGGCGCCCATAAGCCAGACGAATTGCGTATCCGGCAGCAGGGACGTTATTCTGGTCACGCTGTCGACCGTATATCGGACATTCATTTTCTCTTCAAGATCAGTGACATATATTCTTGGTTCTGTCCTATTTATTTTTGACTCTGTTAGTAGGGCGCGGGCGCTTGTCATTCTTTCTTCAAAGCTCGCCATTCCCTCAGGGGACTTTAGCGGATTCTGCGGGGAGACCAGCCACCAGACGCCGTCCAGTTTCAATTTTTCAAGGGCGACAAGACTTATTTCCAGATGGGCCGCATGGGCGGGATTAAAAGACCCGCCGAGCAGGCCGATCTTTTTGCCGGACAAATTATTCTGCGGGAATATATTAAGGTCTGGTTTGGCCATTGCCGCGTACCTGATATTTGTAACTGGTGAGCTGTTCCAGCCCCACGGGGCCGCGCGCGTGTATTTTTCCGGTGGATATGCCGATTTCCGCCCCCATGCCGAATTCTCCGCCGTCGGCAAATTGGGTGGAGCTGTTATGCATGACAATCGCACTGTCAACCTCGGTGAGGAATGTTTCTGCGGTTTCGGTATTCTCCGTGATGATGCAATCGGTGTGCTGGGAGCCATGACGGGCAATATGCTGAATGGCGCCATCGACCCCGTCCACCGTTTTAAGGGATAAAATGGCCTCAAGATATTCCGTATCCCAATCTTCTTCTTTTGCGGCAATGATGGACGCATCCAGCGCGGTGACTTTTTTATCGCCGCGCAATTCACAGCCGGAAATTTTCAAGGCATCAATAATGGCAGGGAGGTGGCTGTTCAGGGCGGCCTCATCGATCAGCAAAGTTTCTGCCGCGCCGCAAATGCCGGTSCGSCGCATYTTGGCATYKAMCGYRATSKYSMSGGCYWTSTCSARATCGGCGKMYTTRTCSACATAAACATGGCAAATACCATCAAGATGAGCCATGACGGGAACGCGGCTGTCATTCTGCACCCGTTCAATCAGCGACTTTCCGCCGCGCGGGACGATGATGTCCACATAACCCACAAGCCCCAATAATTCCCCGACTGCGGAACGATCCTGTGTTGGGATCAGTTGAATACAGTCTGGACTAAGGCCTGCTTCGGCCAATCCCTGCGTAAGGCAGGCATGAATGGCGCGGCTGGACTTGGCGCTTTCGCTGCCGCYGCGCAGAATGGCGGCATTGCCGGATTTCAGGCATAAGGCCCCCGCATCTGAAGTTACGTTAGGCCGCGATTCGTAAATGATACCTATGACGCCAAGGGGAACCCTGACCCGGGAGATATTCAAGCCATTGGGGCGATCCCACTGCGCCATGACATCACCCACGGGATCCGGTAATTCTGCAATGGCCACAAGGGACGCGGCGATATCTTCTATTCTTTGATCATCCAAAAACAAACGATCAAGCATAGCGCCGCCAAGGCCGCGTTCCTCCGCGATGGTCATGTCTTTTTTATTGGCTGCCAGAATTGTGGCTTTATCCGCGCGCATGAAACGGGCCGCCGCAAGCAGGGCCGTATTCTTTTGGTCGGTCGACACATTGGCCAAGCTATAAGCTGCCGCCTTTGCGGCCTTACCCATATCCAGCATCATTTCTTTTACAGTTTGCGTCATAGCAGAAATACTTTCGTTATATTCTATTACAGGCATTTTATTACAAGGTCGTTGCGGTGGATGATTTCTTCGCGGCCCGAATAGCCCAGAATCTGTTCAATTTCGTGACTTTTATGACCGATCAGCTTGCGGCTTTCTTTTGCGCCATAAGCGACGAGGCCCTGACCGAGGGTCGTGCCTGACATATCATTAACATGAACCGTATCGCCGCGATCAAATGATCCCTCAACCCGGACGATGCCGGCGGGCAGCAGGCTTCTTCCGGACTTTAACGCATGGGCCGCCCCATCATCAATGACCAATGTTCCGGAGATGTCCAGACTGGCCCCGATCCATTTTTTCTTGGAGGCCAAAGGATTGCCGGATGCATGGAACCATGTCCCCTTGGCCCCCTTCATATATTTCTGGATTGGCGCAAAGTCCGACCCGTTGGTGATGACCATGTGACAGCCACTGGCGGTGGCAATTCTGGCGGCAGCAATCTTGGTGACCATGCCGCCGGATCCAAAGCCTGTGGAGACCGGACTGCCCGCCATGGCTTCTATTTCCGGGGTGATTTCTTTTACATTCTGGATGAATGTTGCCTCGGGGTGGTGGCTCGGGTCTGCGGTATAAAGCCCGTCAATATCCGACAGCAGGAAAAGGCAGTCCGCCTCACACATGCTGGCGACACGGGCGGCCAGCCGGTCATTATCGCCGTATCTGACCTCGTCCGTAGCGACCGTATCATTTTCATTTATGACAGGAACCACATTCAGATTGAGCAGRCGGTTAATGGTATTGCGGGCATTCAGGTAMCGSCGCCGTTCCTCKGTATCRCCGCTGGTSAGGAGRATTTGCGCCGTTGAAATAKYGCAATCASCAAAAATAGTRCGGTAAGTCGCGGCAAGCTCAATTTGYCCRACCGCCGCAGCGGCTTGATTYTCTTCGAGTTTTTTRCTCATGGGCAGYTTTAGAATTTTCCGGCCAAGCCCAATAGCGCCGGATGATACGAGGATTACCTGATAGCCCTGATCGCGGAGAAAAACAACATCGCGGGCAATGGATGTTAACCATTCTGCGCGAATGCGCCCGGTTTCTGCATCGATCAGCAGGGCGGAGCCGATTTTTATGATGATACGTTTCCAGTGTTCACTGTGGCGGGTGATAGGCTGGCCGTTGTCAGATATTTTTGTCATTTTGTGGCTTTAACGATAGAATTATGCGGTTAGATTGGTGACCAACCTCCGTCTTGAATATGTTCCTCATCTGTTTCGAAATCATCTGATTCCGGTCGTTCACGATCTGCTTTTTCGCGCGGCGCATTTTCAGCATTTCTGGCGTCATCAATATTTTTCAACAGTGCCCGCAGCATAAGCGGCACGCCATAATGGGTGACCGCAGAAATGGGCACAATCGGCGATTTTGTCACGCTGCTCAGTTCATCACTTAACATTTTGATCAATTCTTCATCAAGCGCATCGCATTTATTAAGGCCGATCACTTCGGGTTTTTCGCATAGCCCGCCGCCGTATGAGTCTAATTCATGACGGATGGTTTTATAGGCCTTGACCACATCGTCGCCGGTCGCGTCAATCATATGTAATATGGTGGCGCAACGTTCAATATGTCCCAAGAATCTATCCCCAAGGCCGTGACCCTCATGGGCCCCTTCGATCAGGCCGGGAATATCGGCAACAACAAATTCACGTTGATCCACATGTACGACGCCTAATTGCGGCTTAAGGGTTGTGAAGGGATAATCGGCAATTTTTGGTTTCGCCCGGGATATGGCCGCCAGGAAAGTAGACTTGCCCGCATTGGGCAGCCCCACAAGACCTGCATCTGCCATTAATTTTAATCTGAGCCAAATCCACATTTCTTCTGCCGGGCCGCCGGGTGTTGTGCGGCGCGGTGATTGATTGACCGATGATTTAAAGGCCGCATTTCCCGTGCCGGGGTGGCCGCCTTCGAGCATCATGACCACTTGACCTTCTTCGGTGAGGTCGGCCAGCATGACGCCGTAATCTTCATCAAAAAGCTGGGTACCAACAGGGACTTTCAGATAGCTGTCTGCGCCTTTTCCGCCCGTACGGTTCTTGCCCATGCCATGGCCGCCGCGTCCGGCTTTGAAATGTTGCCGGTAACGATAATCAATCAGGGTATTCAGACCGTTAACGGCTTCGATCAGCACATGTCCGCCGCGTCCGCCATTGCCGCCGTCAGGGCCGCCATATTCAACGCATTTTTCACGCCGAAAGCTCAGGCAGCCGTCGCCCCCGCCGCCTGACTTTATATATATTTTGCATTGGTCAAGAAATTTCATAGGAACAGTCTATCTATAAATGTGAAAAAGGGGAATGAAAATCATTCCCCCTTTCGGATATCTTTCGGTCGGATCTCTTTTCGGTATGCGAAACCGCACCGTTACCGATTATCAGGCATCGACACAGACATAGCTGCGTTTTTGCTTGCCTTTATAAAAGCGGACTTTGCCGTCGGTAAGCGCAAAAAGGGTATGATCTTTACCGATACCAACATTGTCGGCCGGATAGAATTTTGTACCGCGTTGACGAACAATGATATTGCCAGAGACAACAACCTCACCGGCATATTTTTTAACGCCAAGGCGCCGGCCTGCTGAATCGCGGCCGTTATTGGTACTACCACCAGCTTTTTTATGTGCCATTGTTACTTCTCCTCAGTTTTCTTTGCCGCAGGCTTCTTTGCAGCAGTCTTTTTCGGGGTCGCGGCTTTTTTTGGCGCAGTTGCTTTCTTTGCTGCCGCCTTTTTAGGCGCAGCTTCAGCTTTCGGCGCAGCTATCTTTTCTGCTACGGCTTTTTCCGCAGTGGGCTTTGCAGCCACTTTTTTCGGCGCGGCTTTTTTAGCAGCAGTTTTCGGGCCAATTTCCAGAATGCGTAAAACGGTTAATTCCTGACGATGACCATTTTTGCGGCGATAGTTTTGCCGGCGCTTTTTCTTGAAAATGATAATTTTTGCGGCGCGGGCCTGCTCAAGGATTTCGGCCGTTACGACGGTTCCTGAAACGGTTGGAGTGCCAACTTCAACGCCCTTGTCATTACCCACCATCAAAATATGATCCAGGGTAATTGTGGCACCGGCATCGCCGTCCAGTTTTTCTACTTTAATAACATCACCAGCAGCAACCTTATATTGCTTCGCACCGGTTTTGACGACTGCAAACATTTTTGTTTCCTATTATATCTTCTGGTCATAGCCGGCAACTGAAATGGATCAGTATTTTGTGAACCGGGGTATGACGAATGTCATCTTTTTATTTGCGGGACGTTAAATTCCGCATATGAAAGTGGCCGAAATATAACGCTAACGGGCCGACTGTCAAGGAGTTTTATAAGCTTTTCGGGATAAAATCCTGCCGCCCTCAGCCATTATTGACAGTCTTTCGATGTTTTTCAGGGAAACCTTGTCGGCACCGTCCAGTTTGATGAGGCCGAGCTTGTTCAGATTTGTGAATTGACGGCTTACCGTTTCAATGGTTAATCCGAGATAATCCGCGATGTCGGACCGGTTCATGGGAAGACCGATTTCATCTTTACTTTTCTTTGCCAAAAGCGAAGTTTTCTTTCTCATGGTCAGCAGGAAGGAACAGAGTTTTTCTTTCGCGGTTTTTCGGCCCAATAACAACATTTGCGCATGGGTAGAATTTAATTCAGTTCGGGTCATGTCAAAGACGCGTTCATTAAGATTCGGGAATTCCTGAAATAGCGTAATAATTTTTTTGCGTGGGAAACGGCATATTTCTACGGGCGTAATGGCTTCTGCCGTGTAGCTATGTTGTGCGCCGCAGGACAGGCCAAAAAAATCGCCGGTGAAGAGAAAGCCTGTAATCTGCCGCCGGCCATCGGGCAACATTTTAGATATTCTGACCGCGCCGCTACGTATATTATAGAGATATTTTGCATTATCGCCTTCGGTGCAAATGATTTGTTTGGCCTTTTTATGGATGTCGCTTGATAATCTGGACAGGATGTCCAGGTCATCATTGTCCATAACATTGCATAATGAGGCATGTTTTGAGGCACAGCCCTGACATATTTTTTGATCCAGATGGTTATAGGCCTTACTATGGGCATTTTCTATTTGAGGGTCTGGACTGTGAATTGATGTTAAACGCAAGCTTAATGTCTTTCCAATAGTTAAAGTCATATGATCTGATGGGGTGACCTATCTGGCAGAATACTTAATGTCATTGTTTATACATTAATTCTTTCCAAAACACATAAGAAAATGCACGATCAGTCCTCATTGAAATTAAACGAAATGTGGTAAATAATGCGGTTTTTGTGAAATACTTGACAGGAGTCAAATTTGGGATCAGTCTTTCTCTTATGATGAACATATAAGTTGATGCAACCAGGAGGTAGAAAATATGTCTAAAAAACTTAAATATCTTGTTGGGTATGACGGCGGTGAACTTGCCGCGCGCGCCGCAGAGCTTGCCGTTAAAAAACTTAAAGAACGCGGCGGGGGTATCCTTCTTTTGGCTTATATCGTTGACTGGTCGGAATTTGAAGTGATGTCCGTCGAAGAGCTTGCCGTACGCCATAGTCAGCATATGGAGCATCTGCAAAGTGCCGAGAAGGATATTATGGTGCCGGCCCGCGCGAAGCTGTCAGCAGACGGTATTACCATTGAGACTTACGTTCAGGTGGGCAATGCCGCCGAAATTATTACGGCCCTGGCTGAGGAGCATGCGGCAGATCAAATTTTCGTTGGCCATCAAAGCAAAGGGCTATTGGCCAAGCTGGGGCTGGGCAGTGTGGCTTACGGCATTTTACAAAAGGCCAAAATTCCGGTCACCGTGGTGCCTTAAAGGTTCAGTGACCGAAATTTCTTTAAAATGTGAAAGCTCTAAACTGCCAGTTTAGTCGCAATCTCCGCGACATGTTTGCCCTGAAAACGGGCAATCACAAGTTCCGCTTCACTCGGTAGGCGAGAGCCGTCACCGCCGGCAATCGTTGTTGCGCCATAAGGCGTGCCGCCAGACACTTCAGTCGTATTGAACATTTCGGGAATGGCATAGGGCATTCCTACGATCACCATGCCATGATGCAGAAGTGTGGTATGGAATGAGGTGATCGTGGTTTCCTGTCCCCCATGTTGAGATGCCGTGGAGACAAAGACATTACCCACCTTGCCGACGAGCTTGCCTTCCTGCCAGAGGGCTCCTGTCTGATCAAGGAAATTCCGCATCTGTGCGGCCATGTTACCAAAACGGGTTGGGGTGCCAAAAATAATGGCRTCATAATCRCCAAGYTCAWKKGGGTCGGCYTCTGGYGCGKYCTGATCCAGYTTGGCMCCKGCCTTYTCYGCSACMTCGCGKGACATCARYTCYGGAACGCGTTTCAKSGTWACSTCYGYRCCRTCSACMSMRGCSGCCCCKTCMCKMAGGGCYTTCGCYAATGTTTCGACATGKCCATAKGTGCTATARYATAAAATAAGWATTTTRGTCATTAATTTYYCTTTCATGWWKRATYKTAWRSCTKTKMCRSAMGYTGAANAAAMWATCSATACAGGRYWTGTTGCCAATYCAGCGSATAATSRTRTAWAWTTAAGTAACTTGMTNDWYWAWNRWAAAGTAKGTACTTTAAAGTAACCAGCAGAAAAATATTTCAGAGGATCAAAAAATGAGCCAGAAATCACATCTTAAGTGTCCTATGGACGCCTTGTTGCATTTGATTATGGGGCCTTGGACCACGTATCTTCTTTGGGTTTTGAGTCAGAATGGCCCCTTACGTTTTGGCGTGCTGAAACGCCAATTGCCGGGTATATCTTCGCGGGTGCTCACCCAGCGCTTGCGGATGCTTGAGACGGCGGGGGTTATTTTTCGTGATCATCGCCCGACCATCCCGCCGCAAGTGACTTATGGCTTAACGCAGCGGGGGGTGGAACTTGGGGATGTGCTGAATGGTCTGGAAGTCATCGCGCGCCGCTGGGATATCGTGAGTGAAACAGAAAATATCGCAAAGACCCTGGAATAGGCGCTAAAACCCATATGTTACGGATAGCTTGATATTTCGGCCGGGCATGGGCAACAGATCTTTCAGGAAAGACGTATGTTGTCGGCGTTCGGCATTGGTCAGATTCTTTCCCYGAAGCCTTAGGGTCAAATCCTGATCGTCGCCGCACGGGCGCCAGCTCAGGCCCGCGTTAATCTCGGTATATCCTTTGGTCATAAGTTCTTCTGCGGCTATATTCGTTTGATCATTGACCAGCCTGATATCTGCGCTCACATCAAAATTCGTCGCGGTATATGCCAAACCGAAAGTTGCGCTATTGGCCGGAATACGGGGCAGGTTACCGCCATTGTTGGTAAATCTGGCCCGAATGATATCGCCAGAAATATTGATGGCCAGACGATGCTCGCCACTGGCGTAGATTTGGGCGGTTGTCTCAAGTTCAGCCCCATAAAAACGGGCGTCTCTCTGGCGAAATTCCAGAATATTCAACCCGCCATTCTGCTGGCCGGTGAAATATTCATAAATGAAATCATTATACCATGTATGAAAGATATTCAGACGGGCAGAGAACAGGTCTGTCTCCTGCTTGAGGGTCAGTTCGATACTGGTGGCTTTTTCCTCTGTCAGGTCACTATTGCCTTTCTCAAAAGCGTTTGTGGCCAGATGCGGCCCATTGGAGAAAAGCTCCTGCGCTGTGGGCGCGCGCTCTGTACGGCTGAGGGATAAACCCATCAGGCTGCTGGAGGTTGGATGAATGGCCGCCCCGGCAGAAAGGCTTAAACTGTCAAAGTTTCGTTTTTGGTTCAGGCTTTTATTATCCACGGACTGATGATCAAACCGCGCGCCAAACTCGAGGGTGACAGGGTCAAGGCTTATTTTTTCGACGGCGAATATTCCCCATTGCAGCGTATGGGTAGGGGGGACAAAAGCCTCGTCTCCTATGGCTTCAAAGTCACGGCTGCGGATTTGAAGGCCCAATGATCCGCTAATATTGCCGATGTTTTTTTGAATGAATTNGATGCGGCCTTCCCAGCCTTGATTGGTAAAAACAGTGCCGATTTCAGTTCCCTCCAATTCGGTGTGCTGGTAATCGGCATAGCYAAAACGCAGGCGGGATTCCTCAAAAAACAAGAAAGATTTTTCCAGATTACCCTTGAGGTCAAATCTTTTCTGGTCAAGATCGATGCGGACGGCCTGATCGCCGTGATCATGGCCGGGCACGCCGTAATTGTTGTCATTCACGCCGTAAGAAACCCCGAGCATGGCACCGTCCTGAATCCAGCTAATGCCCATGCTGCCGCCTTTATTGTCCACATCAGAATTTTCTACGGTCCCGAAAGCTTCTTCTTCAGGGCTCACTTCCCGGGCGCGGTAAATTTCACTTTTCGCATATCCTGGAATATTAAAGTTACCGGAATTTCTAAAATAACCATCCAGATGAAGCAGCAGCGCCTTGTCATCGGTGCCGCTGACTTTGGCGGTCAAAGAGGCCGCGCCGGAATAGTCATCGGCAACGCTGCCAAATCCAAGCCGCGCACGGCCGGACAGGGGGTCTGCGGGAATGACGCTCGGGATACGTCCATCAATGATATTGACTACGCCGCCGACGGCGTTGCTACCATATAATAATGTGCTGGCCCCGCGCAGGACTTCTRTGCGCATTGCGGTCAGAGGGTCGGCGGCGACGGAATGGTCTGGTGATGTGCCAGAGGCATCAATGCTGCCAATGCCGTTAATTAATATGCGGATTCGCTCGCCGCCCAGGCCGCGAATAATCGGGCGGCTGGCACCGACACCAAAAAAACTGGAGGAAATACCCGGGATACCGCTTAAGGTTTCCCCGATAGTGGCTTCCAGTCTTTGTTCCAGTTCATCAAGCCCAATCAGGCTGTTGCCCTGCAAAACATCTAGGCGTGCCTTGCTATGGGGCGCGCCTGTTACAAACAGTTCTTCTATTTCATGGTCATACTTGTTAGTGCGGGGCTGATCATCTTGCACATCGGCGAAAGCTGGCGTTGCCAGAGTCGTTCCGAGAAGAGCCATGCCGAGAAATAATATCCGACTTAAGATTGGAAAGGAGAGGCGTTTCATAGTTTTTGATACCTTAAATAATATAATTTAAAGCATAATGTTATAATGTATCAAAAAATACAAGCGTTATTCGGGTTTGTCTGTTATCAATCGGTCAATCAGGGCGTGGGCTTTGGCGGAATTCCAATGGGCCGGCCCGGTTAAAATACCAAATTGCTTTCCGGCTTTGGTGATTAATATGGTGGTGGGGNTAGCCRATTGTCTTCATCTTGCGGGCGAGGGTGCCTTTTTCATCATAATAGAGGTCAAGATTCTGAACGCCAATTTCATCAAGAAAGGCGCGCGAGATTCCCAACCCGCCCCGGTCCACTGAAATGGCGATCACTTTAAAGTCGTCATTGCCGCGCGCCGCCTGCAGGGCGTCGAGTTCCGGCATTTCTTCGCGGCAGGGCACACACCATGTGGCCCAGAAATTAATCAGCAGATTTTGGCCCTTAAGATCATTAAGCGCCAAGATTTTCCCCGCTTCATCCGTGATTTCGGTGACGGGCAATTCAGTTTGAACGCCGTAAATATTGAACAGGGCCGTGCCGTTTTTCAGGCCGCTGTCCAGCGGAAAAAACTCATCTTTCTTTGCATCAGGGCCCGTATCCGCGGGGCCAATGATGTATATTGCGCCCAGCAAGGCAGCGACAAAAGCGACAACCATTATCAAATTTTTATGCATTATATTTTTTCACTGTTTATATTTTTTCATGTTGTAACGGCTATAAGATAAAGTTGAAACAGGAATAACTCAAGAGACGAATGAATTTGATTTTTATCGGATCGTTTTCTTGATCTTCTGACCGGTATATTATAGGGATAAAACTTGCCTAAACGGCCGTATTGTCGTATTCCCCGCCATAGATATATGATATTTTACAGTTCTGGAGATGAAAAAGTATGACCTCTAAAAAAGATACCTCATCTATTCAAGATAATATGACCAAAGAAAATATTGCGGATAAGGGGCAGGCGAACAGCCTTTGGGGCGGACGGTTTGGCGCGGGCCCGGCACAAATCATGGAAAAAATCAATGCCTCCATTGACTTTGACAAAATACTCTATGCACAGGATATCCGAGGCTCCAAAGCCCATTGCCATATGTTGATTGCCCAAGGCATTATATCTGCGGCTGACGGCGATAAAATTCTTGCCGGCCTTGATCAGGTCAAGGATGAGATCGAAGCCGGTAATTTCACCTATGATGCCAAGCTGGAAGATATTCACATGCATGTGGAATCGCGGCTGACGGAAATTATCGGGGATGCGGCCGGGCGGCTTCATACGGCGCGGTCGCGAAATGATCAGGTGGCCACAGATTTCAAGCTCTGGACGCGGGATGCCATGGATCAGCTGGATGGGGCCTTGAAAGGCCTGCAATTGGCGCTGGTTGCGAAGGCACAGCAGCATGCGGATGTGATTCTGCCGGGGTTCACTCACCTGCAATCGGCCCAGCCGGTGACTTTTGGCCATCACTTGTTGGCCTATTTCGAAATGTTCACGCGGGACAGGGACAGGCTGCGTGATGCCAGAGAACGGCTCAATGAATGTCCGCTTGGGGCGGCGGCTCTGGCAGGGACATCTTTTCCCATTGATCGGCATCAGACGTCGGCTGCCCTTGATTTTCGGGCGCCGACGGCCAATAGTCTGGACAGTGTATCTGATCGGGATTTCGCGCTGGAGTTTCTTTCCGGCGCGGCCATCAGCGCCATTCATATTTCCCGTTTGGCCGAGGAAATCGTCATCTGGTCTTCCGCCCAGTTTAATTTTATAGACTTGAGCGATAAATTCACCACTGGCTCTTCCATCATGCCGCAAAAACGTAATCCGGACGCGGCGGAATTATGCCGTGCCAAGGCGGGCCGGATCATCGGGGCACTCAACAGCCTGTTGATTGTGATGAAGGGGCTGCCGCTGGCCTATAGCAAGGATATGCAGGAGGATAAAGAAGCAACGTTTGATGCGGCCAACGCCTTTGCGCTGATTATTGCGGCCATGACCGGCATGATTGATGATATGACGGTGAATGAGAATGCCATGAAGTCATCGACCGAAAATGGCTTTATCACCGCCACCGATCTGGCCGACTGGTTGGTGCGCGTGCTTGATATGCCCTTTCGCAACGCCCATCATGTGACAGGTTCGCTTGTGGCGCTGGCGGAAAAGAAGGGCTGCGATCTTGATGGTTTGACATTGGCCGAAATGCAGGAAGTAGATGCAAAAATCACCGAAGATGTTTTTTCTGTCCTTGATGTGGAAAGTTCCGTGGCGAGCCGGACAAGCTTTGGCGGAACCGCGCCGGATCAGGTGCGCCGGCAAGTCAAGGCCGCCAAAGCACGCATTAAATAATCCCCAAACAGATTTTTCTGATATGGTATATGTGAATCAGATGAGGAGCGCGTAATGCGAAAAATAATCATGGTTTTTTGTGCGGGACTGATATGTCTTGGGCTGGCTTCTTGCGGCAAGAGGGGGGATTTATTACCGCCGCCGGGTTACGAAAAACCAGAGAGCAACACTTAAAAAAGTCGAGACTATATTTAATGGATCATTTCGATTACCAACAAGGCGAAATATATGTGGAAGGCGTACCGGTAACGGCTATTGCAGAGCAGGTCGGCACGCCGTTCTATTGTTATTCAACGGAAACACTGGTTCGGCATTATAATGTCTTTAGTGACGTTTTTACAGATCATGATTTCCTGTTATGCTACGCGCTCAAGGCCAACAGCAATCAGGCCATTATCAAAAGTCTGGCAAATCTGGGCTCGGGGGCTGATGTGGTGTCTGAGGGCGAATTGCGCCGGGCGCTCAAGGCCGGTGTTCCTGCGGAAAAAATTGTCTATTCGGGCGTTGCAAAAACGCAGGAGGAAATGGCTTTTGCCCTGGGAAAAGGCATTTTGCAGTTCAATGTGGAATCAGAACCGGAATTGCACCAGCTGAGCCGCGTTGCAGATGATATGGGAAAAATCGCGGCCATCGCCTTTCGGATTAATCCGGATGTGGATGCCAGAACCCACGCCAAGATTTCTACTGGAAAGTCGGAAAATAAATTTGGTATTCCCTGGACCAGTGCCCGCGCAATATATGCCAAGGCCGCCGCCTTGCCGGGCATTCGGGTGCAGGGCGTGGATCTTCATATTGGCTCACAATTAACCGATCTTGCGCCTTTTGAAGAGGCCTTTGGGCGCATTGTTACGCTGATTGAGGAATTGCGGGCTGATGGCCATGAAATCTCTGTGCTTGATCTGGGCGGCGGCCTTGGAATTCCCTATGATCAAGCCGCTGAAAAGCCGCCGTTGCCGCTGGAATATGGKGAAATGGTTAAAAGAATTGTCGGACATCTGGGCTGCAAGATTATCATCGAACCGGGCCGGCTTTTGGTAGGCAATGCCGGTATATTGGTTTCTGAAGTCATTTATATGAAGCAGGGTGAAAAACGTAAATTCCTGATCATTGACGCGGCCATGAATGATTTGATAAGGCCAAGCATGTATGAGGCCTATCACGAAATTGTTGCGGTGAAAGACACCGGTGGGCCATTGTCGGCTTATGATGTGGTAGGGCCGGTTTGCGAAACAGGCGATACCTTTGCCGCACGGCGCGATTTGCCGGAACTCAAAGCCGGTGATTTGGTGGCGATCCGGTCGGCAGGGGCTTATGGCGCGGTGATGTCATCGACCTATAATACCCGCCGCCTTATCCCGGAAATATTGGTTAAGGGCACGGAATATGCCATCGTTCGCCCGCGTCCGAGTTATGATGACATCATAGGGCTGGATAAAATGCCAAAATGGTTAGATTAAGCAACAACACGGTTATATTAACAGGCTTGCTTCAGGCGGCCGCGCTGTATCTTGCGTATCTTGCGCTATCGCTTATGGATCTATGGGGTTATGCTCCGCCTTTAGTGCAGGCGGTTGTTTATGGCATATTATTTCTCTTGATGATGATCTGTATTATGCGCGGCCTTATGGGGAAAGTCATCTGGCCCTTGCGGGCGAGCCTGAGGGCTGTTGTCCTGTCCATCTTTCTGTTTTCTGTTGCCGCGATTCTCGCGGGGCCGGACGCCAGAAGACTGATCGAAACAGCCGTCAAACCAAGAGCTGTTTTTTCTTACCCTATTCCCGAGATCACCATGATTGTGACCCCGCCGGCCTATAGCGGGCGTGAGGAATTCACGGAAATATTGAGCCTTGATGGAGCAACGGGCGGGCTGACCCCCATTCCAGAAGGCAGCGAGATTATGGTGCGGATGCAGAATATATCCCATGCGCCGACCTTGCTGACCGGTGATCAGTCTGTGCTTTTCTTAAGCGGAGAAGCGGGCGGCTTTGTCGCAAAATTCACTGTGCGGGATGAAATAAACTGGGCAATCAGGGAAGGCAGCAGAAAAATCGGGGAATGGCCGCTGTTAATCTTGGCGGATGACCCCCCCGTCATCGAAAGAGCGCAGTTTCGCCCCATGATGAGTGACGACGGCCTGTTTGGCCTGTCTCTGCACCTCAAGGATGATTATGGCCTTGCGGCGGTATATGTGGATATTGTCGCTTCTGAGGGGGCGGCGGAACATAATATACTGGATCGCATTACGCTTCCTATCGCGGGTTTGAAAGAATATGAGGCAGAGACATATGTCAATTTTTCATCTTCTGACCTCGTAAGAAGGAAGGTTGATATCGTGATCGAGGCCGTGGATCAGGCGGGCCAAAGCCGGAAAAAAATCATATCCGGCATATCCTTGCCAGAAAAGAAATTTGGTAATCCATATGCCAGAAAAATCATTGAAATCCGGCAGCAGCTTTTAAGCCTGCCGGATCAACGGGAAAAATTGGCACGAAAGCTCATGGCTCTGGGACTTGTGCCGGGTGATGGGCAGACGCCGCCGGTATTTTACATGGCCCTCAGGTCAGCTTACTGGCGGTTGACCAAGCCAAAGGATGACGGCGATATCATCAGTGCAAGAGATATTCTGTGGGATATCGCCCTGATGCTGGAGGATGGGGATGCGGGCCAGTTCAACCGCACCATATTGGACGATCTTGCGGCCTTGAAACTGGCGATCTTACAGAAAAAAGCGGACGAGAAAATAAGGCAACAGTTGCAGGATATAGATAAAGCCATCATTTTGTTTCAGCGGAATCAGAAATCCTCTTTGCGGGCGGCCCCTCATATGAGGCGACATGAAGATCAATATGATATTAAAGAATTGCGGCGCCTTTACGGGGAAATTCTGTCTCATATGCATTATAAGAAATTTAAAGAAGCCACAGATTTGGTGGCTTACCTTGAGCATGGTTTTATTTACAAGGATCGTGATATGCTTTCCGCGCAAAGCTATGAGCGGTTTCAAGTGGTCAGCAGCGCCCGCGATACGATCAATGATCTGGAGGAATCCCAGCGCCGGGTCTTATCCTATGTTTATAAGCAATCCATTACTCTGGAAATTGCAGGTGCAGAGGGGCTTGGCGCGGCGATGCAGACAAGTCAGATAAGATTGCCCAATAAAAAGATTAAGGACTGGATCGTTCTTCAGAATAAGTTGGCCAAGACCGTAAGTGASWKKSRRAWTSRSSTKMMMWWMKYMGRYAWYSRTRCSKSCYWTKYRRYCGWKKYSWSMGSRGWYKKRWWRYRTGRYSWTWYCCWKWWKMYRGWMRYCGGTGACATGGCCGCGACAGCAGAAAATCAGACGGAAATATTAATGCTTTTGAATAGTTTGAAAAAGCTGTTGGATCGGAAAATACAATTCAGTCCAAAAAAACTGCAGCGCAATTAACCAGAAACCTCAGTCAAGTCAATGAAGGCTTTTCTGACTTTTCTGGCTTTTTAAAATTGTATCGACAGTCTTGCACAGCTCATCCAGAGAGAAGGGCTTGCTGATCACATCATGGATTAAACATTCCAGATTATGGGCACGCTGCATTTCGTGTGAATATCCTGTCATCATCAAAATAGGCATTTTGGGGTGTTCAGCGGATACCTTCAGGGCCAGTGCAATCCCATCCATGACAGGCATAACAATATCGGTCAGCAGAAGATCAAAAGCATCTTCAGCCAGAGCTTCGACCGCCGCGCCGCCGTCTTCGACGCCAACGATGCTATGACCATGGCGCTCCAGCGCCCGACTGACAAACAATCGAACGGCCATTTCATCTTCTGCGATTAGAATATGCGCCATAATTTCTTCACTCCATAAAATTTGTAGAGTAAGCTTACCTTATAATTATTTACATTATCTTTACGGCGTTATTATGGCAGAATATTATTTGCGGGCAAAAGTGACGCTGATGCTGGTGGCGGCATCAGGCGGATTGGCCAGCGAAGTGGCAARAGGCACAATCTCGCCTTTTGAAATGGTGGCGGCGGATGATTTAAAGGTCCATTCCCGAATAATCTCTCCCTGATTGCTTTTTAAGGCGATCCTGAGCAGGGGCAGCGGAATGGTTTTATTTGTCCGATTTTCTATATTGCCGGCAACCGTCAAGGTTGTCACTTGGCCGGTTCGGACTTTATTCAGGATGGTGTTGGTTATTTTGAATAATTCYTCGRGCGGAATTTCCAAAGTAGATTCCGGGCTGTTTTGGGCTACATGCATAATTTCCATACCAAGCGCCCGGTACAGTTTCTGGGATGGCGGCCAGACGTCAGCTATGGTGCTTTGGAAAATTAGGAAGCCGCTGATAATAATGGCAACGAACGCCGCAAGTCCGTACCATCCCCATAAAATGCCGCCGTGTTTATGATTTTGTAAAGCAGGCAGGTTGGATCCCTTTGGCATGGGGCGTGGGCGTTTTTTGCGCCGGGCGCGTTTTACGGCAAAATCATCTTCATCATCTGGCGTTGCTTCAGTGGCGGAGGATGGGGTTTCTTTCTTGGATTCAGCAGCGGGGCTTACAGGGCCTTCTGCTTCTGTGCCGTCAACCACAGGGGTGTCAGACTTAGGCGGGGCTTCTTTCCAGCTATGTTTGCATTTGGCGCATCTGACGATCCGGCCACCCGGCATAAGAGCCTTGGGGTCAACAACGTATCTTGCGGCGCATTCGGGGCAGGTCAGGATCATATGAAGCTTGTATTTATTGTTATATCATGGGTTTATGGCTGCATTAGAGTATAATCAGACGAAATGATTTACGCAAGAGTCCTTAAGTAATGTAAAGTGATCGAATAACATTATATTTTGAGTTTACGGCATACAAGCGAATTGCTATGGTTAATTGATATAATACCAATTGTAATAATAGCAGTATGAGGCATAGTGAGTGATCCATTTTGATAATATCGGGATGAGATATGGCATGGGGTCGGAAGTGTTAAAGGATATCTCCTTTAACCTTAAGCCGGGATCATTACATTTCTTGACCGGGCCAAGCGGCGCGGGTAAAACAAGTCTTTTGAAACTGATGTATCTGGCCCAGCGTCCATCGCGGGGTAAGATAACCATGTTTAATGAGGATGTGACGGCTGCCAAGCGTGAGGATTTGCCAAAATTACGCCGCAGGATTGGTGTCGTGTTTCAGGATTTCAGGTTGCTGGATCATCTGACCGCTGTTGAAAATGTCGCGTTGCCCTTGCGTATATCCGGGGGGAAAGGAGCTGAAATTGAAGAGCATGTGGAAGAGCTTCTGACATGGGTTGGCTTGAAAGGCCGGATGAAGTCGCGTCCTCCGACCCTGTCTGGCGGGGAAAAACAGCGGGTTGCCATTGCCCGCGCTGTCATCAAACGGCCAGATATTTTGCTTGCTGATGAACCAACGGGGAATGTGGACCCGGCCATTGCAAAAAGAATAATGCATCTGTTTGTTGAATTAAATAAATTGGGCACCACGACGGTTATTGCCACCCATGATATGAGCTTGGTGGAAGAGATTGGCGCTGATCGCCTGCATCTTCAAGAGGGCCGGTTACATATGATCAGAGCCGGTGAAAATACCCCGAATCTGCCAAATCTTAATGAAGAAAAATTTGATTCCCTGGCGTTTGATTCCGGTAAATTGAACCAAAAYGAATTTGGCCCCAAAGTAATTTCCGGGGATGACATGTCATGACCAAGGCCATTCATYTCCTGCCCGATGAGAAAAATCACGAAGCAACCCGCCTTTTGCCCTATGTCATGGCCGTTATGGTCTATTTAAGTGCCTTGGCGCTCATGGGGAGTATGATGCTTCATAAGGGATTTGGTGATTGGACGGAAAGCCTGAGCAATCGGCTCACCGTGCAAGTCACGACGGCAGACCGGGAAGCGCGAGAGACGCAAGTGCGGCAGGTGGTGCAGCTTTTGCGCAATACGCCCGGTATAGAACATGTGCGCAAACTTAACGAGGTTGAGATTGAACAATTGCTGGAGCCTTGGCTCGGGGTGGGAAATGTGACAAGCGATCTGCCCGTGCCGGATATCCTTGATGTTACGGTCAGCCGCGCCCTTAAAATCAATCTGGATGCTTTGAACGCTCAAATATCRAAAATATCAGATAATATTCATCTGGATGATCATCAGCAATGGCTGGGGCGTTTTCTGCGGTTGATGGATATGGTGGAATATACGGCGCTCGGTATCTTATTGTTGGTGGTGATGGCGACCATCTGTATGGTTATTTTCGGCACCAAAGCCGGTATGGCGGAAAATCGTGAAACCATTGCGATCATGCATCATTTGGGCGCGCAGGATAGCATGGTTGCCCGGGCTTACCAGAATCGTTTTATGATCTATGGTTTGAAAGGCGGCATCATCGGGCTCCTTTTGGCTTTTGTGACCCTGATATCCMTGATATATTTATCACGTGATTTGGCTTCGGAACTGGCCCCAGTTCCGGACTTGCCAATGGTCGAAGCCGGGATATTGTTGGTGGTGCCCATCATTGCGGCAGTCATCTCGATGCTTACGGCGCGTATGACCGTCATGCGGGGCTTGAGCCGAATGGTTTAAAATTCGTCGCGAAGAGAGAGAGCCATATGAAATATATATTTTATCTGATACTGGGCTTATCGCTTATATGGGTGGGAGGGTTATTTTATTTCATTTATGATTTGTCTCAGGCCCAGCCGCCCACAGATGAGAAAACCGATGGGATTGTGGCTCTTACCGGAGGCAAAAGCCGTCTTCAGGAAGCGGTTGACCTTCTGGAACAGGGATTGGCAGGAAAATTATTCATATCAGGGGTGAACGCCGATGTGACCGATGAAGAGTTACATGCTGTTCTTGGCAGCCCCCAGAACCTGATAGACTGCTGCATTGAAAGCGGAACCATGGCACAGAATACGGTTGGCAATGCAGAGGAAATAGCTCTTTGGGTGGACAGAAGCCATATGTCCTCCATCAGGGTTGTCACCTCCCTTGAACATATGCCACGTGCCTTGATCGAAATGCGCAGGTTCATGCCGGATACAAAAATGATCGCCCATCCCGTTGGCCAATGGCGACCCGAAAATATCCGGCTGATGTCATTGGCCCGTGAGTATAGTAAATTTCTGGTCAGCTCATTTCGTARCAGTCTACTTGACTCAGGCCCAAATGAGTCCCATAYGGAAAATACAGCCGTTGAAAAAAAGAATAAATAAAAAGGGTAAGGAATAGTGTTACGTCTGCGGTCTTYTATTTTCAGGGCATGTTTTTATGGCTGGACGGGACTTTGTTGCCTTTTATGGTCGCCTTTGCTTTATATTCCGGCTGTGCCGAGGTCTTGGCACGCGGCYTTTCAAACCAGRTGGTCCYATAGCGTACGCTTTTGGCTGTGGCTGGTTCAAAATTTGACGATGGAGGTGCGGGGAGGGGAATTTATCTCCAAAACACCGGTTATCTATGCCATGAAACATCAATCCATGCTGGATACTTTTGTTATGCATTCCATCATTGATGATCCGTCATTCATCATGAAAGAAGAGCTTTTGAATGTACCGCTTTATGGGCGTGTGTGCCGTAAAGTGGGCAWCATCACCATTGATCGGGACATGGGCATGAAATCCATGAAAAAAATGCTGACGCTGTCCCGCAGTGAAACAGATAATGGCCGGTCTGTGATCATATTCCCCGAAGGTTCACGGGCAGAGCCCGGCGCGAAACATCCTTATATGGCGGGCATTTTTGGTATTTACAAATATCTTAAAATTCCGGTGGTGCCCATTGCCGTCAATACCGGGGTCTATTGGCCCAGAAAAGGCCCAATGAAATCCGGCAGATTTGTCATTGAATTTCTGCCGCCTATTGAAGCTGGCCTTCAGAAGGAAGACTTCATGGACAGGCTGGAGAATGTCATTGAAACAGCCAGTCAGAAACTGCTGGATACAGATTAGATAAATTTCGGGATAGACCCCATGTTCTGCGCACTCTATATTGCAAAAAAGTGAATCAGTATATTAATTCTCTGGAAAAATTATGCGTTTGAAAGTTTTGGCGTCTGCCGTTCTTGTATTGATCTTGGGCTATGTTTTTTTCTGGCATTATATGGCGGGGGAAATAGAAGAAAAATTCGGCCATTGGGCCAGTCAGCAGAAATCAAAAGGGATAAGCGTAAACTATAAAGACCTTGAAATATCAGGGTTTCCTTATCGGATGCAGCTGTCGTTAAATGATCTGAGGATTGTCAAAACAGGCCCGGAAAAACCCCCAATATCCGTAATATCCCCTCATGTCATGCTGGTGGCATTCCCATGGAATATCAATCATGGCGTTATTTTCAGTGATGGAGCAACCGTACGTATTGGCAGCCGTAGAAACCCTACTTTGTCTCTGAATATTGGAAAAACCCGAGCTTCGGCGAATATTGATATTTTGAACCGGCGTTTCCAAAGGGCTTCTTTTGTCATGGAGGACGTATCTTGGGGCGGCGGAAAATCCGTAAAACGATCGTCTGCTAAGGAGGTAAAGTTCCATATCATGCGGCCAGAATCTCTTAAGGTGCCTGTGCCATCCAACGATATGGAACTTCCCATTTTGATGAAGATTTATCTGGAGGCAAGTGATGTGGTCGCTCAGGAAATCCCCGTGGGTATTTTTGGCAAGAAAGCGGATCAGATTAAAATTGATCTTCAGTTTCATGGCGAGAAAATTCCGGATTTTTCCAAGGAAAGCCTTGGTGCCTGGCGGGATGCCGGCGGCACTGTCGATGTAAAAAATATTTCTGTCTTATCGGGAGAGATGGACCTTATTCTTGATGGGGAAGCCACATTGGATCAGGATTTGAAGCCCCTCGGTGCGTTTGCTGCCAAAATTCATGGCATTGATCATATCGTGACTATTCTTTCCGGTCATTCGGCCTTTCAACAGGAACCGGGGGCCATGATATTGCAAGAATTACGCAGGATGAGCAAACAAGATGGCGCGAGAGAGAACCAAAGGAAAGATACCCTCGATTTAGCCATCAGCTTACAGGGGGGGCTATTGTTTTTAGGCCCGATTCCGGTTTATGAACTGGGCCCTGTGGTAGAGTGAGAATCTATTTTTCGTCTTTATGACGGCCAAAGTCGGCGATATCCTGTTCTTGCCCCGCATCAATTATTTCCTTGCGAATGCGGCGGGTACGGTCAAATAATTTAAATAATTTATCGCCTTCATCATAACGGATGGCGCGCTGTAATGCGGTCAGATCTTCGCTGAAACGCCCCAGCATTTCCAGAACCGCCTCTTTATTATGCAGGAAAACATCGCGCCACATGGTGGGGTCTGACGCGGCGATACGGGTAAAATCCCTAAATCCGCCGGCGGAATATTTGATAACTTCTGATTTGGTGACCTCTTCGAGGTGACGGGCCGTGCCAACGATATTATACGCGATCAAATGGGGCAGGTGACTGGTAATGGCCAGCACCATATCATGATGATCCGGCGTCATAAGCTCGACCTTGCTGCCCAAAGCCTGCCAGAATTTCTCGAGTTTTTTTATCCTGTCATCAGGGGTGTTTTCAAGGGGGGTAACGATGCACCAACGCCCCTCAAACAGGGCGGCAAAGCCCGCATCAGGCCCGGATTGTTCGGTTCCCGCCACAGGATGTCCGGGGATGAGGTGGCAATCCGCCCTCATCAGAGGCGACAAGGCTTTTACCACGCTGCCTTTCACGGAACCCACATCGGTCAGGATGGCCCCGCTTTTCATTTCGGGGCAGATGACCTTGCCCAGATCACCGTAAGTGCCAACAGGCGTGGCCAATATGACAAGGTCACTGCCCCGGGCAGCTTCTTGCGGATCGGCGGTGATATGGTCGGCCAGTTTCAAGTCGCGGGATATCTGGCAATGTTCTTCGTTATTGTCACAGGCGACAAGTCGGCCCGTAACGCCCGTTTTCCTAACGGCCCGCGCAATAGAGGAGCCAATCAGGCCCATGCCGATAATGGTAATTTGAGAGAATAAGGCCATGTTTAATGCTCCAAAAATTCTTTAAGCAGCTGGATCACAGCGCGGTTCTGCGACTCAGTCCCTATGGTCAGCCGCAGGCAGTGACGCAAATTTTGACCCGGCAACCAACGCAGAATATACCCGCGCTTCAGGAGATATTCATTGGCTTTCTCTGCTGTTTTCCCAGCTTCTTCAGGGAATTCTATCAGAATGAAATTGGTCACGCTCGGTATGGGCTTAAGGCCCATTGCGATCAGCTCGTCCCTTAAAATGCCGAGCCATTTGCTGTTATGGGCGCGGGCTTTATCTTCAAACCCGGCATCCGCCAAGGCGGAAATTCCGGCGACTTGCGTTGGTGACGGCACATTGAACGGGTCACGAATGCGGTCTAATACCGACGCAACCTCCGGGCAGGCATACCCCCAGCCAAGCCTGAGGGCGGCCAAGCCGTATAATTTTGAAAAAGTGCGGGTCATTAAAACATTTCTGGATTTTCGAACCAGTTCAATGCCGGCCTGATAATCATCTTTTTCGACGAATTCGGCATAGGCGCTATCCAGAATCAGCAGAATATTATCCGGGATATTTTTCCAGAGCCGTTCAACCTCTTTTGCTGTAATATAGGTGCCAGTCGGGTTGTTGGGATTGGCCAGAAATATGATGCGGGTGCGCTCCGTAACGGCGGCCAGAATATTATCCACATTGGCGGTATAGTTGGTATCATCAACTTCGATGGACCGCCCGCCAAAGCTTGCGGCGGCGATGGGATACATCATGAAACTATGTTTGGGAAAGATGACCTCATCCCCCGGGGCAATATACGCCCGGCAGGCAAGTTTCAGGATTTCGTCCGAGCCGATACCACAAATGATCTGGCCCGTTTCGATGGTATATTTTTCTGCCAGCGCCGCGCGCAGGTCATGGTAAGAGGCATCGGGGTAACGATGTAATTTTTCTGCCTCTTCAAGGTAAGCTGAGATGGCCTTTGGGCTTGCGCCCAGCGCGCTTTCATTGGACGATAATTTTACGGTGGTTTCCGCGCCTTCTGCATGGGATTTCCCCCCCACATAGACGTCAAGCTGCTTTATCCACGGACGTGGTTCCGGTCCAGTCATCGGGTTTCCTGATATTATTATATTATGGTTCGTCAATTGGATTATATTCATCTGGCGCAAAATTCAACTGTTCTTTTGCCAGATAATGATTATGTTGTTTTTTATGACGAAGGACACAATAGATAAAATTGACGATGATGGCTATGCCGAAGTGGTAACGCTCGGGCAGAACCGTCCGCTCCTGCTTGATTCCGGGGAACAAATCGCTTCATTTGATATGGCTTATAAGTCCTGGGGAAAATTAAACAGCGACAAAAGCAATGTGGTTCTTATTTGCCATGCCTTGACGGGCGATCAATATGTCAGAGGCCTTAATCCGATCACAGGTAAGCGGGGTTGGTGGGAAAATATGGTTGGCCCCGGCAAGCCTGTTGATACGGACGCTTATTATGTGATTTGCATAAACGCCTTGGGGTCTTGCGCGGGCACGACGGGGYCCGCATCGATAAATTCAATCACGGGAAAAACATATGGTATAGATTTTCCGGTTATTACCATAGGGGATATGGTTCGGGCGCAGGCCATGCTTTTGGATCATTTAAAAATTGAAAAACTTTTCTCGAYCATTGGTGGCTCCATGGGCGGCATGCAGGCTTTGCAATGGGCCGTGGATTACCCGGATAGGGCGAAAACGGTTATTCCTATTGCCGCAACATGGCGCCATTCGGCCCAGAATATTGCCTTTCATGAGGTGGGGCGCCAAGCAATCATGGCCGACCCCAACTGGTCGGCGGGCCGTTACCTTGACCATGATCAAAGGCCGCAGTCCGGCCTTGCGGTGGCCCGTATGGCAGCCCATATAACCTATATGTCTGAAACCAGCCTGACCAATCGTTTTGGCCGCGCACTTCAGGACCGGGACAAGCTGGCGTTTGGTTTTGACGCGGATTTTCAGATTGAAAGCTATCTGCGCCATCAGGGTTTATCTTTTGTCGACAGGTTTGATGCCAATAGTTATCTGTATATTACCCGCGCTATGGACTATTATGATTTGGGCGCAGCCCATGGCGGCGTTCTGGCCGAGGCCTTTCGCGGCACGAAAACCAGATTTTGTATCTTGTCATTCACATCCGACTGGCTTTATCCGACATCGGAAAGCCGTCATATCTCGCGGGCGCTTAATGCGGTCGGCGCAAGGGTTAGTTTTGCCGATATAGAAATGAGCAAGGGCCATGATAGTTTTCTGCTTGATTGTCCGGAGATGTTCAATATCGTGCGGGGCTTTCTTAAATCGGAAATGACAGCCGCCGGGGTATCAATATCCGGGGTATCAATATAATGACAGAACAAGAATCAAGGGCATCAGATATTCGGGTCGATCTTCTGGAAATCGCGCGGCTTATTGAACCCGGTGCGACGGTGCTTGATGTGGGCTGCGGGGATGGCAGCCTTTTGGATTATCTGGTGCGGCARAAACAAGTTGATGGCCGGGGTATTGAGCTGAGTTCCGAAGGTGTCAACCAGTCCATTGCCAAGGGACTTTCCGTTATTCAGGGCAATGCGGAAGAAGATATTACTTTCTTTCCGGACGATTGTTTTGATTATGTGATCTTAAGCCAGACTCTGCAGGCCATGAGAAGGCCCGATAAAATGCTTGAACAATTGCTGCGTGTCGGGCGTAAGGCAATCGTGTCTTTCCCAAATTTTGCTCATTGGAAAGTGCGGGTAAGTCTTGGGCTGCGCGGCACCATGCCGGTGAATAATACTTTGGAACACCCGTGGTATTCGACGCCAAATATTCATTTTTGTACCATTCGGGATTTTGTAAATCTGTGCGGACAGCAGAATATTCACCTGGAACAATCCATGGCGATTAATGCCAGAGGATACCGGATGCCGTTTCATAACTTGTTTCTGGCAAATTTCCTGGCAACCCAAGGCATGTATGTCATCACCAGAAAATAAAGGAGAATCATATGACAAAAAAAGATAATGAAAACCCAAAAAAGGCAAAGCATGAGGCAGAACGGCAGGAAAAAAATTTTCCGGCTTTATACAATCAGATCGTACCATTATTGAAAACGGTGCATAAAGATTTGAAATTGCGAAATGATCAAAAATTCGGGTTTGCCGCAAATATAAATGCAGTACCGATTACCATGCAAGAACTGCCGATGGCGGCGAAATTCTTTCCGATTGTATTTGCCGCGGATGAGCCAAATGTTATGTTGGCGGTACTGGGCATTCGAAATGGGCAAAATCTCTTTGTAGATGAAAATAATGATTGGCAGGAAAATAGTTACATTCCGAGTTACATCAGGCGCTATCCTTTCTATATTGCCAAACCGGATGAGAAATCTGAACCGATTATTTGTATTGATGACACGTCACCACTCTTGTCCCCGGATGGCAAGGTCGCGCTTTTTAAAGGTGAAACCCCCACGGATGAATTGAACCACATTATGGATTTTACGCGTAGTTATGAACAACAAATAGCGTGGACGAGTGAGTTTAGTCAGGCCCTGACTGAAAAAGATATATTGGAAGGTCAGCGCGTATCTTTCAAGACGGGCGAGGAAGTGAAAGCCAATGTGGATGGCTTCAAAACCATTAGCCGGCCAAAGTTTGATGATCTGGACGGGGCGACATTGAAAGAATGGCTCGGCAAGAACTGGCTTGATGCCAGCATTTTGCATCTGGCGWCAGGGAGCAATTTTGATGCATTATGGCGCATGGATCAGAAACGGAATGGCTAGATATTCATTATAGAAAGAGACACGCGCCATCAGGAGCGCGTTTCTTTCATGCTTCCGCTGTCTTAAAAATCATAGAGCAGGCCGGCGCGGGCCACAGTATCTGTTGTGCGGCGTCCGAGCGGGGCATCCTTATCATACAAGATGTCATATGAAAATTTGCTGCTTAATGATCCATTGATTCTCACCTTAAGAGCCGTTTTGCTCTCAATGATATTTTTATTTCCAAAAAAGAGAACGGTGGTATTGGTAAGATTGCTACGGTCATTGATTGTCCAGTCGAAAATGCTGCTGGCAAAGGCATTAAAACTGCTGTTATACCCATCCCCGGGCAAGTCTCTGGTAAATAGAAGGCTTGGCCCGCCTTCAACTTTCCAGCTATAGCTGTCATTGTCAATCACCGGATAACCAATACCGAGGGAGGTTGTAATCCGCTCCCTGAATGTGCCGAATTGATCATTTTCATAACCGGCGAARCTGACGAGRTAGATTTTTTCAGATAAATCATAATCCAGTTTGTAAGACAGCCCCCAACGCTGTTTGTCTTTGGCGCCGGAATTTTTGTTCAAGTCGAAAAAGCTATCGATTGTATGGTGAAATCTTTCTGTCTCACGTTTTAATGTTCCGCCCAGCCCTAACGATTCTTGGCTTGTATTGCCGGATGAACGCAGAAAGTTAAGTTCTACCTCGCCTTTCCAGCCGCGAAAATTGAAGAAACCGGGTTCTTCCTCGATAATTACCGCGCTGACGGCGGGTTCCTCCTCAACCACATCCGGGACTTCTTTGGCGGTGATTTGCGGGCCGGGTTCAGCCTCGKATTTTGCAACAACAGTTGCCGGTTCTGTCATATTTTGTTTCAGTCTCAAAACAAGGTTCCGAATATCTTTTTCAGCCCCCGGATTGGCTGAAATGGCAAGTTCCGCCACTATATCAAGGTTTTTACCGCCGTCTTTTCCCGATGCGACAATAAGTAAATTCATAATATCCGGTGATACCCGGTCGGCGGCATGGGGTGAGGCGAATGTTATCCCGGCGAATATAATCGCCGTAAGGGTTGTTTTAAAAGCGAAAGACATGGAATAGGCTCTTTAATTATGGTGTCTGGTTGAAACTCAGGCGAAAGCTAATCGGAACACTGCTGCTGATCGACGGCAGATTTGCCAATTTTTTTAACCTCTCCAGACCGGGAAGTAAATTAAATTCTTCCACATCAAGGAAAATAATTTCACCGGGGATTACCACGGCGACCTTGTCACTTAACCGCAAGACCACAAGCTGGGCATCAAATGTTTGCTGAAAGCCGTGAAGATCAAGGTCAAAGCTTGCCTCAACGGATTTTTGCCCGCCGATTTCGAGCTTTTCAAATTGCGCCATATCAATTTTGCCGCGCAATTCAGCCAGAGGAAATTTACCTGTTTCAAAGAAAAATTCTTTCATACGGGCATTGCGAATATCAATCCATGTTTCCACACTGGTCAGATCAATGAGCAGGGTGATATCCCCCTCTGCCGTGATCCGGCCATCCAGCCGGTAAAAGCTATTGCTTTCGCCAATGGAATTTTTCTTGATTGACCCAAAAGACAGACTGGAATTTTCCATATCCAGTACCCAATCCGCGCGTGCCATATGAGACATTAAAGCAAGACCGAAAAGTGAGAGTAAGGCTATTTTGTATAATGGTTGAATGAAGGTCATGTTTTTTCCCTGAGTGGTTTATTCTTTTATTAGCAAGAATAGTCTGAGGGGGCAAATATATTAAAAGGCCAGAAGTTTTATCCTCTGGCCTTTGTTATAAATGAAAAATGCAATTCAGGCGCTAACCATAGAATTTTTCATCCTTGGCGGCTTTGTCGCGCAGCATTTTGGGGACGGAGAATCCGGGCCCGTATTTCTGGGCAAGATTATCACATTCGGCGGCGAATTTTTTCACGCCGATGGTATCAACCATACTGAGCGGCCCGCCGGTCCACGGGGCAAAACCCCAGCCGAATATGGCGCCGATATCCGCGTCTTCGGGAGCCGTCAGCACGCCTTCTTCATAGCAGCGAATAACCTCGATGGCTTGGCGATACAAGAGCCGGTTCGTGACTTCTTCTGCTGTGGGCTGGCTCTCTGCAAGCGGGAAATGCTCGCCAAGGCCGGGCCATAGATGTTTGGTGCCGCCTTCGGGATAATCATACCAGCCCTTGCCGTTTTTCTTACCCTTGCGGCCCAGTTCCAGATACATTTTTTCAATGACCGTGTCAGCGGCTTGGGCCACATAGGCATCGCCCATACCCTTTTTCGTGGCCTGTCCCACATGATAGCTCAGTTCGATACTGACCTCGTCACCGACCGCGAATGGCCCGACGGCCATGCCGGAGAAGACACCGCAATTTTCGATGAGCGCAGGAGAGACACCTTCGGCCAGCATATTAACGGCCTCGGTAACATAGGTGCCAAAACAGCGGCTGGTGTAAAAACCACGGCTGTCATTGACAACGATGGGGGTTTTTCTGATCTGGGCCACATAATCCAGCGCTTTGGCCAGAGCTAGATCGCCGGTTTTCTCGCCCATGATGATTTCCACGAGCGGCATTTTATCCACAGGGGAGAAGAAATGAATGCCGATAAACTGAGCTTCATCGCGGGAGGCTTTGGCAAGACCCGTGATCGGCAGGGTCGAGGTGTTGGAGGCGTAAATACAGTCTGCCGCGACCACAGCTTCGACCTTTGCGGTCACATCTGCCTTGACCTTGACGTCTTCCAATACGGCTTCAATGATCAGGTCACAACCGGCAAGATCAGCATAATCAGTGGTGGGCGTGATCAATGACAGAATGCCGTCGGCTTTCTCCTGAGCCATTTTTTTGCGTTTCACCCGTTTGGCAAGAAGGCCTTCGGAATAGGCTTTGCCTTTTTCGGCATATTCCTGTTCCCGGTCGAGCAGAATGACCTCTATACCGGCCATGGCAGAAACAAAAGCAATGCCCGCCCCCATCATACCCGCGCCGAGCATACCAAGTTTTTTGGTTTTCATGGGCGGGATATCTTTTGGACGGCGAATGCCTTTTTCTGCGGCCTGTTTGTTCACAAACAGCGTGCGGATCATATTGGGGGCGACGTCGCCTTTCAATAATGTGGCAAAATATTTGCTTTCAATCCTAATGGCGGTGTCCATGGGCAGTTGATGACCCTCATAAACGCRGGAGAGTATGGCCACGGCGGCGGGATAATTGCCTTTGGTTTCTTTTTGAACCATGGCCTGCGCCCCCATGAAGGTTTGCGAAATGCCGGGGTTGAAGGCCCCCTGACCGCCCGGAACCTTGAAACGTTTTTCATCCCACGGCTGAACGGCCTTGCCGCCGCCCGTAATCCATGCTTTGGCCTTGGCGATAATATCTTCCAAGGGGGCGATTTCATGGACAACATTGTTGGCCAAGGCATTTTTCGGGTTCATATTCTTGCCTTGCAGCAGGAAGGGCAGGGCCGGTTGCACGCCCATCAGGCGCGGCAGTCGCTGCGTGCCGCCCGCGCCGGGCAGCAAGCCAACCATAACCTCAGGAAAGCCAAGATTGATTTTTGGATTGTCGGCCACAACGCGGTAATGACAGGCAAGACAGATTTCCAGCCCGCCGCCAAGGGCCAAACCATTGATGGCCGCCGCAAAAGGCTTGCCGCTGGTTTCAAGGCTACGCAGAATGCCGTTCATCCGGTAAGCGCCGGCATAGATTTCCTCAGGCGGCTTGTCGGCAATATTGTCGGTCATGCCGAGCAGCATATCCAAATCCGCGCCGGCAACGAAAGAGCCCTTTTTACCAGAGGTAATCACGGCCCCTTTAATGTTGTCATCTTTGGCAATTTTTGTCACCAGACTTTCCAGTTCGTCCAGCAGCTGCGCCGAGATGATATTCATGGATTTGCCCGGAAGATCGATGGTCAATAAGGCAATGCCATCCTGATCAAGCTCATATTTGATAATTTCAGTCATTTTCATATTCCTTCTTATACGCGCTCAATGATGGTTGCTGTGGCCATGCCGCCGCCAACGCACAGAGAGGCAAGGGCGGTGGATTTATCGGACCGTTCCATTTCTTCAAGCGCGGTACCCAGTATGATGACACCGGTCGCGCCCAGCGGATGGCCCATGGCGATAGAGCCGCCATTGACATTGACATAGGATTGATCCAGATCGAGTTCCTGAATGAAGCGCAGGGCGACGGCGGCAAAGGCTTCGTTGATTTCCCAGACATCAATGTCTTTTGTGGTCATGCCGGCTCGCTTCAATGCTTTTTTGGCGGAGCGTCCCGGCCCGTCCAGCATCACAACAGGCTCGGAACCGATATCCGCAAAGCCGATGAATTTGGCCCGAGGTTTCAGGCCGAGTGTTTCGCCCATTTCCTTTGTACCGATCAGAAATCCGGCGGCGCCGTCCACAATGCCGCTGGCATTTCCGGCGTGATGGATATGGGTGATTTTTTCCACATGGGGGTATCTTTTCAGCGCGATGCTGTCAAAMCCGAAYTCGCCCATATCGGCAAAGGAYGGTTTYAATCCGGCSARKGCTTCCATGGTGGCTTCSGGGCGCATATGYTCGTCATGGTCAAGAACGGTCATGCCCAGTTTGTCTTTGATGGCCACAAGGGATTTGTCAAAATGTCCYTTGTCCCAMGCCGCCTTGGCCCGYTGCTGGCTYTGYACGGCAAAGGCGTCACAATCTTCACGGCTGAAACCATAAAGATTGCCCATCAGATCCGCGCCGATGCCCTGCGGGGCAAAGCCGATTTGATAGGATGTTTGCGGGTCAACGGCCCATGCGCCGCCGTCCGATCCCATGGGAACCCGTGACATGGCCTCTGCGCCGCTGCCGATGATCAGGTCTGACTGGCCGGCCATGACGCGGGCGGCGGCATAATTGGTGGCCACAAGGCCCGATGAGCAGAAACGGTCAATCTGTACGCCCGGCACATGATGGCCATAGCCGGCCATAATGCCCGCAAAACGCGGCATGACAGAGCCTTGTTCCGCAACCGGAGATACGGTGCCGGTGATAATATCGTCGACAAGTTCAGGATTGAAATCGCTGCGATCTTTCAAGGCTTTAAGAATCTGTGTCAGGAGATCAATAGGCGTTACCTCATGAAGGCTGCCATTTTTTTTCCCGCGCCCGCGCGGTGTCTTTACAT
>NVVM01000085.1 GCA_002402225.1 Alphaproteobacteria bacterium | reverse complement strand
TTTTTTTCATTCTCTCCGTTCCTTTATCTTTTTATTTAACAATTTCTACATCTCTATAGCGGTTGTTGGCAATCGCCCTCAGGGCAAGTGTTACTACCGCCGACGCCACTGAAAGAATTACGGTGACAAATTACGGTGACAGTTTACTTTTATTGCAAAGATGGCCTGTTCACTTATTTCTTGCGTTGATCCGGCGCGTGTACTGACGGTGAGCATCGGCAAAAATGCCGCGCAAGCCCTTCACATCATGGGGAACCACTATCATATGAWCCYYWYMTGAYCAAAATAAAAGCTTAACACACTATCCTATTTTCCGGAACCAGCTCTAAGTTTCATTGGCTTTCTGCGGAAATTCGGTCATTTCCCCGGCCTGATCAACAAATATTGCCCGTTCCAGATTCGGATAATGCGCCCATAATGCCGCAACTTTATCAAAAGGCATCACATAAAAGGCCGTGGACAGCATATCCGCCGTTGTCGCGTCCTTTGCCACCACCGATACCGCGCCATGATGGTCCGCGCTACGGCCCGTTGCCGGATCAAGAAGGTGGTGCAGTTTACTCTGTTCAGAAAAAGGACTGCCGTATCCGCCAGAAGTGGCAAGTGCCTGATGATCCAATGGTAGTTTAAGCAGAATTTTGTGACCCGCAAGAGGGGAGGATATGCCTGCCGTCCAGGGGCGTCCATCCCCATGTTGACCCATAGCAAAAGTTTCGCCCATATTAACCAGAATATTTGTCAGGCCTGCGCGTTTTAGAATTTTTACCACCCGGTCGGTTATATAACCTTGYGCCACACCATTRAGGGAGACCCCCATGCCGGGYTTGCCAAATGATATGCGCCSCCCATCAAGRGTTATTTTATCTGAGCCCACGAGCTTCAAAGTCTYATTGAGCGCAGCTTGAGGCGGCCCGGCGGGGTCAAARSCCGGCTGTGAAAAATGATCGGCATATAGTTTCCATAACGGCTGTATGGTAATATCAAAGGCCCCGTCCGTCACCTGATAACAGGCTAGGCAACGGGACATCAAATCCAGAAACTCCACGTCAGGATTATCCAGATAGCCCTGCATATTCAGGCGATTTATGGCGGAATTGTCACGGTAAAGGCTGAAGATATTTTCCAACCGGTTAATCTCGCTTTGGCATTGAGCGAAAAGATTTTTGGCCTGTGCTGGATTATCGGTGCCAAGCGTGATCTGCGCCCTTGCTCCGAGGGCCGCGCCTTGCCAACGAACCATCCGGGGCTTGCCATTTGCCATGCCACTGGCAGGGGCGCAGATGCCCATACCAACAGCCGTCGCACTGATTGAGATAAATCGTCTTCTGTTAATAGTCTGCATCATCATGCTCTCCCGTATCTCCAAGAATATACGTCGATGGGATATCATCATAAGCCACCAATTGCCCGCCATATTCAAGAATAAATTGATCGGCCTTGRCGCGATCGCGAAAAGGTATGGTTTCCTTGGCCCCCATGCCGCCGCGCTTTTGGCTGCCTATGACATAAAGAGCTTCTTCCGCCTTGATCCAGATGCCATCATTCTCTGGCCTGTCCCAGCTTGTGGCCTGTCCCATATCATGAACATATATGGCCAGAATATTCTGTGCCTCTCCGGGCAGGATATTATAGGCCAGACCATCCCTCACAGAAGTGAACCAGAGGGCATGGGAAACGCCCTTTTCAAAGATCTGTATTTTTGGCCCCGGATGATCAATGACAATCATATTACAATAATTCCCAACGGCATCACGGGTTAGCGGCAGAGGGCCCGGGATATCAACCTCTTCCGAACAGGCCCCTAAAATAACGACCAACAAGAAAGTCAGGAACCTCATAATTGCCTCCGTTTAAATATAGATATTGCCACAAAAAGTGGCGCGATAGTCCAAAGCAACATTATCAGGATCAGGCTTGTGTCCGAAACACGATGTTCTGAACTCAAGCCCGCCATGCCGGACAAGAGGGCCGTATCACTGCTGGAGGTCAGGTTAAACATGCGGTAACTATCGGTGGGGTTGATCAACATCAGCCATTTCACCAGCTCGCCATTAATTCCACCATCACTTCCAGCGGCCAACAAAGCCAGAAGGCCCATATCATACAGCAGCACAAATAACAGCCATATACCGATGGCGACGGCGGCGGCGGTTGTGCTTTCTTTGACCGCTACGCTGATTGTATAACCGATGCTTAAGAATACGGCCCCAAGCAGGACAGATGACAGCAAAAGCCGCAGGAAGCTTTCCCATTCCTGRTCGGCAAAGCCATGCTCTCCCGCAAAAGAAATGGTCAGCCCGGCAGTCCCATAACCGATCACAATGGCGAYGGACAGTAAAAAAAGATGACTTATAAATTTACCCAAAATCACCTCTGTCCGGCTTACCGGATAGGTTAGCAACAGAATCAATGTACCTCTTTCCGCTTCGCCGACCACGCTGTCATAAGCAAGCAGCAGAGCGATCAACGGTATGAAAAATATGCTCAAAGATGACAGGCTAACCACCGTTACTGCCAGGGGGCTGATGCTTGTCGTACCCGTAGGCGTGCTGCCTAACAGACTTAAGGTCAGGGCAAGAAGCGTCATCACCAGCGTCACCATAACCACCCAGCGGTTTCGGTAGCCGTCGCGGCTTTCTTTTATTACAAGGGTCCAGATTCTATTCATCTTCTGGCGCCTTCTTTCGGGCAAGCTCAAAAAATATCTCCTCAAGACTTGGATCATTCACCTCAATATCAGAAAGGGGAATATTCAAACCTATCAATTCTCTGAGAAAGGCTATTTTTTCATTCGCAGGGCAGGAAATCCGCGCCGCGCCATTAACAAAAAACTTGCCCTCAAAATGCCGTGACAAAATTTTCATGGTGTCATTCGGGGCATGAATTATAATTTCTGAAGAAATATTTACTTCACGGCGCAACGCCGCAATAGACCCCAAAGCCGCAATCTTTCCCCGATTCAATATAGCCACTCGGTCAATACGCTCATCCAGTTCGGTCAGGGCATGGGATGAGATCAATATGGTCGCCCCGTTGCGTTTCATATCATTGATGATACTATAAACATTCTGGCGGGAAGCCGGATCAAGTCCCGATGTGGGTTCATCCAATATCAAAAGCTCAGGAGAGCCTATCAGGGCCTGAGCCAGGCCTAATCTTTGGCGCATGCCTTTGGAATAGGTGGAAATACGATTATTCCTTGCCTCATAAAGATCTACACGATGAAATAAACCCTCTAAATCCTTCAATGATGCCCCCTTGAGACGCGCGTAAAACGTCAGCATTTCCCAGCCAGTCAAATTATTTTGAAATAACACCTGCTCCGGCAAAAAACCAATCTTTTTTCTTATCCCGTTAAACGGCGCTGACATTGGGTCATACCCCATAACCACCGCCCGGCCTGACGTGGGCCTGATCAAGCCAAGAACCATCTTGATCAGCGTGCTTTTCCCGGCCCCGTTATGACCCACGAGGGCAAGACAGTCACCCGGCGCTATGGCAAGGTCAATGGCAGCCAGCGCTTCGGTTTTGCCATAGAATTTTGAGAGTGATGTCAACTCTATGCTATTCATTAATCAAATCTCATTTTCTGCGGTATTTTCATCAGTGGCGCACTATCAACCACGCCGCCGGGATGCAAGGCGGGAAAGGCAGACTGCGCCCATTTTAGCAATAAAACTGCGGGACTGTTCATTAATAGCTTTGCTGATGGGTACCGCCACAAGATCTGATCCGTCATATCATTTGGCCGATAAATGTTATCGGCAATACCATCCCCGTCCATGTCAAAAGCTGTGTTATCACTCCAATAGTTGCCCCTGCCCTCTATAGACCATTCAAKCCAGCGCGTACCTACATATTTGACCTGCATTCTGTTGCCTACAAAAGCATTGCCGGAAATGTCATTTTTTTCTGATCCGGCGGTAAATTCTACACCAATATCACAGCCCGACAACAGATTGTCACGAATTATATTCCGGTTAGAGTTATAAATGAAAATGCATTTTTTCGGCCCACCGGTAACGTGATTGTCCAACACTTTCACCCGGTTGGCATAGTTGAATAATATGCCTCGCTTCCGGTCATTTATGGATCGATTGCCGGTTATTTCCACATGAGTCGAGAACATGATGGCAAAACCAATGTCATTACCAGTGGAGATATTATTTATCACCTTGCTTTTATTGGTGTACATATAATGAACCGCAAAACGCACATCATGGATATTATTATTTCGGAAAATATTTTCCTTGCTGGTATTGACAAAAATACCGTCTCGGCCAAATTGAATATCGTTGCCTTCAACTATCGCGCCGGGCGCATTCCATACCTGAACCCCGTTGCCACGTTCATTAACCCGCATATCCTGACGCCCCCGAATGATGTTATTACGCACAATAGCATCCTTTGCACCCCAGATATAAACCCCGATCAGATTATCCACTATTATATTGTCTTCAACAATGGCGCCGGTAGCTTCCCTGGATAAAAATATACCTGAATCCTGCGTTTCCAGCAGAAGTCCAGATCCCGTGACCGTCAATCCTGACAAGCGGACACCGGAAGATTTTACCGTGATGACATTACCCTGTCCCTGACCTTTAATAACCACCCCGCGTCCACCAATTATTTCTATTGGTTTCAAGATCAAAAGTGGCCCGGCATAGGTTCCCGCAGATAGAAAAATCCTGTCTCCGGAATCTGCTCCATCAACAGCAGACTGAAGGTTTTCTGTGATCTGAATATCCTTTGCAATTACCTGAAAATAATTACCCAGGAAAAGTGATGTGGCGAGGATAATCCCCGCCACACCCTTAAATTTATGACTATGTCTAAACCACATTCAGTCAGGCTTTATYTTGGCTCAACAAGCATCCGGCCAYGCATCTCCATATGAAGCGCATGACAGAACCACTGACAATAGAACCAATGAACCCCCGGGTCATCTGCCATAAAGGTCACACTGGCACTACCCAATGGGGGTACTTCCATGGCCACGCCGTAATTGGACAGGCAGAACCCATGGGTAAGATCATCCACATCATCGATATTGGTGACGATGACGGTGACTTCATCACCCTGTTTGACCGTGAATTTCTCCATGGAGAAGGTCGGGGCCATTGAATACATATATACCCGAACTTTATTGCCGTCACGGATAATGCCATCAGCTTCGTCAAGACTTTCAAAACCATCTTTTATGGCCTGCGCTGTCAGGTCAGCAAATAAAGGATCATCATGGCCATAAGAATTTTTCGGGTTAACCAGTGCGCGATGCACAATTATACAATCATGAGGTTCCGCAAAAGTTGGCCCGTCATGTACCACCTTCATCTTAGTCCCTGAAATATCAATCAGCTGCTCGCTTTCCGGTTTCAAGGGCCCCACATTGATATAGCGATCCTTGGAGAATTTATTAAGAGATATCAGCCATTGACCGTCTGCGTCCTTGGTTTCACCCATTGATGTATGGTTATGACCGGGCTGATATTGAACATCAATCTTATCAAGTATTGGATCAACATCCTTGCCCTGATATTTCTGTATGGCTTTATCAATACTCCATTTACAGATCTGACTGTCCAGAAACAAAGTAGTATAGGCATTGCCCCTATTATCAAAGGCCGTATGAAGGGGCCCAAGACCCAGCTCAGGTTCGGCAACAATGACATCGCGTGGCTTGATTTTGTCTTTAAAGAGGTCCGGTACCCGGCTCATTTCGATCACAGAAACAGTCGGTGATAGTTTGCCATTGATCATCATATATTTACCGTCCGGTGAAGCATTCACACCATGAGGGCTGTTGGAGATGGGAACATAGCGGGTATATTTGGATCCCTTGCGGCCATCCAATACCGGCACATCACCATCATAGATCTTGAAATCGCCGGCTTTAACACCCGCTTCAATAGCTTTGATATCAAAAATCACCGCCCAATCCTGTTCATTGGACGTCATCTCGGCAAGGGTGACACCCTCTTCCGAATTATAGCAACTGGAGATGGCATATTTGCCCTGATAGTCCGCATCCACATTATCAAGATTTCCATCCACAATCACCTGCCAGGCAACTTTCATTTCATCGGCATCAATGGCAGAGAATACTGCATGATATTTGCTGGGGTCATCCAGAACGGAACCATCATTGGGCAGAGGCACCCGATGTTCACCATTGGCAAAAATATAGTCGGTACGGGGGAATTTTTGTGGACGAAGTCCGTGAATAGACGCCGCATTGGGAATGGAAATAATCTTGTCCACTTTCATAATGTCACAACGGATACGAGCCACACGGGTATTCGCCTTGTCATTAATAAAGATATAGCGACCATCATAGCTACCGTCCGTGAAGGACATATGGGGGTGATGGGTATCACCATTCAAGGGGAAACCGCCTTTATCAGCCCAATATTTTTTTTCACGGGGCAGCATATGTTCCGTCAGTATTTTAATGCTTTCGTTGGTCTGCCCCCAGCCCGTAGCACTACAGCGGTTAAAAACTGGTATGCGCATCAGTTCACGCATGGACGGCAAACCCAATATGCGGACTTCACCGGACTGACCACCGCTCCAGAATCCATAATAATCATCCAGATCACCGGGGGCTACCTCATTTTTACCCTTGGCATGGACTGTTTGTGGCATCAATGTGCCCACGCCCATCATACCGATTCCGGCAGCCAAAGCCGATCCGCCAAGCACGGAGCGTCTGGAAAATTCAGTTTTTTTAGTTTCTTCAGTCATAATTCTCTCCTGTTTTTGAAACTTTTCCTAAAACTCAGGTTTCAGGTCTTCTTTCATTATTTGATCCCGTTGAATGAAGGCCGGATCCCATTCCTTTAACTTTGGCTCGGTTAAATATAACCGTTCCTAATTTCCTAATCTTCTATTTTGCGTATCTGATTTAATTTACGCGATTTATGTAATCCTTCTTTCCTGACCTTGGTGATCTTGTGAATCATCACCGGACAGACTTTTTCATCAAAATAAGTTTCCTGACAGCCCATGCAATGCAGGCACTCATTGGGGTTAATATTGCCCTTGGGATCAATGGCCTGAACCATACAATCCTGCGCGCAGATATGGCAGGGGTCGCCGCAGTTGCGATATCGCTTGAGCCAGTTGAACATGGCCAGCTTGCCTGGAATAGCCAGAGCCGCCCCAAGCGGGCAAAGATACCGGCAATAAAAACGTTCGATAAAAANKCCCGGYWCCGATTAAAACCACAACAAATAACAGGTAAGGCCAACTACGCATGAATTTCAGAACAATAGCCGTTTTAAAAGGCTCCACCTCGGCCAGATGTTCCGCCATGCTCAGGGAATATACGGAGATCCCCAACAGCCCGAGGAAGATCATATATTTCAATGGCCAGAGCCGCTCATGCAGCCACCAGGGTACGGTAATCTGAGGCACCTTGAAATATCTGGCTATTTTGTTGGTCAGTTCCTGTAAGGCACCAAATGGGCAAAGCCAGCCACAGAAAGCACCACGCCCCCAGAAAAGTAACGAGGCCGCGACAGAACACCATAGAATGAAGATCATCGGTTCCATGAGGAAAAATTCCCACCGGAAACCAGATAAAAGCGCGTTCACAAAGACCAATATATTAACCACAGATAACTGCGCCTGCGCATAAAACCCGATATAAAACAATGTGAATATGAGAAACCCGAGCCTCACTCTATCGGTAAGTGCGCGGTATTTCACCAGTTGGTTCTGGGCAAAGAATAAAGCCGTAAGCAGGAATATCGCCAGCAACAGGATGGTAATATCCACTATTTTTGCCTGCCACATCCGCTTCCATAAAGCGTTAACCGCCTGTGCTTCTTCGGCCTCTACGCTGATATGCACGGCAGGTTTTTCGACCTTCACATATTGATCTGGAAGCTGATAACTTAGCTCATAAGAGATGAACACCTTCTCCAAAGCGCCAATGGCCCGCTGTACCAGCAATTGCAGTTGCCAGCCATCCGCCGGATTAAAGATGGCACCAGGCGGGGTATAGAACAAAGCCACTTCTCTGAAATCAGGGGCGCCGGGTGCCAGAACTTCACCAAGATTTTTATACCCGTGGTCATTAAAGCGGAATCCTTCTTCCCCCTGCACCACCTGTATTCGATCGAAAATGCCCCCACGCACATAACCCGACCCCCGAAAGGAATAATGCCCCTTTCCCATGACAATGAAAGCCTCTTGGCCTTCTATGATCCGTTTTTGATAATTACGATACTCCCATTTCCCGAGCAGGCTTCTGGCAATGGTTGGCACCGCAAGAGAGGCCACATATAAATCAATGAATATATCATCATCCGCCCCATCTTCCGGTCGGGCGATCGCCCGCGAGTTTCCTTGTTTGATAAAGGCCTGATTTACCATCCCGTTTGAGAGACGCAAACGGCGAACCGAGCCATCCCCCAGAAGACTTTGCCAGTCCAATTCCTGAAGCTCGCCGGGAACCACCGTTTTGACGGCCTTGGCCGTTTGATTTTCTCTGCTTAATCCGCCAAGACCCAAAAGTCGCGCTGCCCGTACCGACGCCCGCTTAATGGTGTCATCAATAACCATTATCGTCACCGTCGCGCCTGATACAATATCCACAGGCGGCGGCTCACCGCCCTTTTCTCTGGCAAGTTTCAATATGTTGATATCCTGATAACCATCAATAAAATCAACAATTTTCTGCTCCGGGATACCAGCAAGGATAATGGGTTCAGAATGATCAACCAGACGGGCCCCTGAAATTCGCCCGTCCCCATCCAGGCCAATCAAAACCATGATCGGTTTTCCCGAATAGCCAATGGCACCGACAAAATCCGTATTTAAAAAGACATAGCCGATGATCTCACCATCTTTCAAGACAGGTGAAATCTGACCGTTCTCAATCAGAGCACCATAACCATCCGCAAGGGGAAAAATATTTTTTGCCGGCACCTTGGATAAATATTTTTCAAGGTCGCCTGATGCTGCAAATGCTGAACAACATAATGTAACCATAAGCATGAATAATGCTTTTATAATAAAAGTCATAAAGGCGGTTACGTTAGACAGCATGCTAGCTAGAGTACTCCAATATTTCACTCACTTAAAGATTAAAAAGGAATAGAATTTCTCTAACCAGGCTAAATTGACTTACGTCAATAAGATACATTTCATATAAATGTATAAAAAATAAGTTGTTATCTTAACTATGAAATTACATGGAAGAGTTGACCCCGCCTTGTCAGGCAGGCTTACAGTGATGATGCTATGCTATGGCTCAGATAATTCCTACGCCCCCTCTAGGCATAAAAACTTTTGAAGTGTACTGATATAAGCGAAAAGCGAGAGGGCGTTCAAGATTCTGTGTCAGGTTAAACATTCAGATGTCCAGTACTTCATCTAAACGCCCGTCAAAATATATAGCCAATTGCGACAATGTC
>NVVM01000084.1 GCA_002402225.1 Alphaproteobacteria bacterium | reverse complement strand
TTCGCCCGTCGTCTTGTAGGGGAGCGCCTGCAGGAGGTTGGTGACCGTATCCCGTTACATTCAAATATTTTTTCCAAGCGGGGTGGCTCATCATCCTGGGCATTTGATATTGAAGGAATTTTCACGGCTAAATACCCGCAGGCCGATACCAACAGTGTTTATATTCATTATAAATATTTCAACGAAACCCAGTCTTTTGGCGGTGATTTCATCGGATGGATGGGTATTAGAACGGTTGATCCCAAACTTAATGAACAGGTGATAAAGGCGATTGATGATATGTTTGCCAACACCCCCTTTGAAACAGAAACAGTTCCTGAAAAGACCTTTAACCAAAGCTTTATCGCTCAGCTTGGTAATATTGGCTTGATCTTGTCTTCTGTGGTTTTCGCGGCCTTTTTTATTATTCTGGTTATTGTCGGCTTTTCAATGGCACTGGCCATTCGGGAACGGACAAATGAAATAGGGGTTATGAAAACCCTTGGATTTTCATCCTTGAGAATATTCAAAATGGTCTTAATGGAATCATTCATGCTGATTTTTCTTGGCGGCATTGCCGGTTTATTCACCGCAACCTATTTCCTTGGATTCTTGAATAATGCGCCGCAATTTCCCCTGCCGGATTTAATTCTGACAAATGATATTATCCTTAAGGCTGTTGCGGTTATGGTCTTTCTTGGATTGATCACAGGCATAATACCCGCCGTAAATGCGCTTCGATTAAACATTATCACCGCGTTAAGCCGCCGGTAAAAGGGATTTAAAATGACCAGCATCTTTTCTCAGATATTTACGGTAATTATGATGAACATCCGCAGCCTGCCCAGACGGTTATGGATGTCTTTTGCCGCAACACTTGCGATTTCCGTTGTTGTGGCGGTTTTGCTGTCTTTTCTGTCTATGTCCAATGGTTTCAAGAAAACTCTGGAGGGGGCCGGCAGCGACAAGACGGCCATCGTGACGCGAAGTGGCTCTAAATCAGAACTCAATAGTGTCCTGTCAAATGACGTGGTAAACATCATTACAACCGCGCCAGGCATCGCAAAGAATGCGGACGGCAACCCAATTTATTCCGCAGAATTATATGTGATAGTAGATGGCATAAAGCGCACGACAAACACAAAAGCCAACCTGCCCTTGCGCGGGATTGCGGCCGTTGGTATTGACCTGCGCAGCAATTTCGAAATGATCGAAGGCCGTATGTTTGAAACGGGCCGGAATGAAATTATTGTCGGGACAGCCATCTTAAGAGAGTTTTCCGGTTTTGAATTAGGCACAACCGTTAAGTTCGGCAAATCGGAATGGACCGTCGTTGGTATTTTCAGCACAGGCGGCTCGGCCTTTGAAAGCGAATTATGGGCGGATGCCCGAACCTTGCAAAGCCAGTTCCGGCGCGGCAACAGCTTTCAAACCATCCGCGTCCTTCTGGAAGAGCCTGGAAATATTGAGGGCATGTTAGAGGCCGTCAAGCAAGACCCGCGCCTTATTCTGGATGTACAGACGGAAATTGATTATTTTAAGGAACAGGGCGAAGCGCTGAGCGGCATGGTAAATCTCGGCTGGATATTAAGTATTGTCATGAGCCTCGGGGCTTTGGCCGGCGCATTGAATACAATGTATACCTCGGTTGCGGATAGAGAGCGCGAAATAGCCACCCTGCGCGCCATCGGCTTTAGCAATATTTCAGCCTTTTTCGGGACATTGACAGAATCATTGATATTGTCCCTCATTGGCGGCGTTATCGGCACGCTCGCCGCCTATATATTTATGGATGGCTTAACCACATCAACCTTAGGCGGCAACTTTACCCAAGTCGTCTTTTCTTTCCATATGAGCGCTGATCTTTTTCAGAGCGGCATAATATTGGCGCTTGCCATTGGCCTGATCGGCGGCTTTTTCCCGGCTTTGCGCGCGGCCCGCCTGCCCGTCGTTTTGGCCTTCCGGGGCGGGGCTTGAGTTTCTTCTTTTTGGATTACGAAGTTTCCTTGGATACGCTCAAGCGCCGCTAGGTCGCTGAGGCTCCCGTTCTCTTGGATTCCGCTCAAGCGCCGCTAAAGGCTGCGCTCCCCCTTGGTCGCTAAGTCGCTGTGCTCCTGNTTTTTTGGATTMCGCTCAGGCGCCGCTWAAGGCTGCGCTCCCGCTTGGTCGCTAGGTCGTCGCTTTGCTCCTTCCGAATCTCTGGACATGCTCCTTCGGCTCCTTTGGATTACGCTCAGGCGTCGCTAAAGGCTGCGCGGCTCCTGTGTTGCCTTTCCTTTCAAGCTTGGGTTATGGGGCGGAGAAAATTCCTTGAACAGGGTGCCGTCTGGTAAATTTAAATTCCTGCATCTATTGATTTATGAAAATTTTTACTTTAGAACGACCAATAGATGGTGCCTTAAGTTTACGCTTAGGGTGAAAAGGGAATGCGGTGCAATCTATAGATTTTAAAAGATTAAAACCGCAGCTATGTCCGTAACTGTAAGTGAAGAGCAAGCTCAAAAGTCACTGGGAAACCGGGAAGGCTGAGTTATAGCGTCATATTCACAAGCCAGGAGACCTGCCATTTTTTCGCCTTTCTGACGGTCGGTACAACCGGGCAGAGCGGAGCTTCCGTGCTGGCGATAGCCTTGTCATGCGTGGAGGTCGTCGGATTATTAATCAGATACCCCCCGTTCGTTTTTAACGCCCTTAACCGGGCAAAATATGGGTAATATCATGAAGATAATCCTTCTATCACTAACCGCCAGTTTTCTTTCAACAACCGCTCTTACGTCTCTATCCCACGCTGATGACATTAACGTCAGCCAGAATACAATGGAAGAAGTTATCGTAACAGCCAATCGCCGCCAGCAACCCTTATCAGAAATTGGCACAAGCATGTCCGTCATTTCCGCTRCCGATATTGAACGCGGTCAATATAGCTATGTCCTTGACGCCTTGGCCGATGTGCCGGGCGTATCCATAGCACAGAGCGGTTCTTTCGGCGGCGTGGCGTCCGTATCCATTCGCGGCGCGGGCAGTGGTAATACTGTTATTCTCGTCGACGGCGTACAATTAAACGATCCGTCATCACCGGGAAATGGCTATGATTTCGCCGGACTTGATCCGTATAATATCGCCCGCATAGAAGTCTTGCGCGGCCCCCAGTCCGTCCTTTATGGTTCGGATGCCATTGGGGGGGTCATCAATGTTATTACCAAAACAGGCGGGGACGGATTTGGTGGCAATATTTTTGGTGAATTTGGCTCCTATAACAGCTTTCGCGGCGGGGCCAATATGTTTGGCGGAACGCAAAAACTTGGGTTTAATGTCGCCGTCAGCGGGATCAGCACTGATGGTATATCTGCCGCAGACGAGAATGATGGCAATACAGAAACTGATGCCTATAAGGCTTTCACCTTATCCAGTAAGGTCACCTTCCGGCCAACAGATATATTTAACGGTGAAATCATCACGCGCTATTCGGACAATCGCAGCGAATTTGACAATTTTGGCCCCGTTGATGGTGATATGGTGGCCTATTTTGATGAATTTATGATTGCTGGCCGCGCTAAACTGGATCTTCTGGACGATCGTTTGTCCAATACGGTTTCCGTTGAATATTCCACCATTGACCGCCGTAATGAAGCGAATGGCGTGGAAGGCTTTACAGCGGAAGGCACGCGGGTCAATATTGACTATCTTGGCGTCTATACCCCTGTATCAGGCTGGACGATTACAGCGGGCGCTCAGCGCGAAGAAACCAAAGCGATCACCATTGATCCCAATAGTTTCGCCATCAACAGCCTTCTGGGCGAAGTTGCCTTTACCCAAGTCAAAGGCCTGGTCCTGACCGGCGGCGTGCGCTTTGACGATCATGAAACTTTTGGATCAGAATTAACGGGGCGGGTCACCGGCTCATATACCATAGAAGAAACAGGCACCCGCWTCCTTGCCAATTGGTCAGAGGGTTTTAAAGCCCCCAGTATTTTTCAACTGACCTATATCTGCGGTTTCTGTGGCTTGACGGAACCCACAGCCGGCCTGCAACCGGAAGAAGCGGAATCCATTGAAATTGGCGTCGAACAATCCTTGTTTGAGGGCAAGCTCAGGTTAAGTGCCGCGATTTTCCGCCAGAATTCCGAGAATGCCATTATTTTCACCTTTGCGGGCGGCTATCAGAATTTAGGGCGATCACAATCCAAGGGTCTTGAAATTACGCTGGACGCCGATATTGCAGAAAACATCAGCCTCAAGAGTAATTATACCCTAACAGATGCCATTAACCGCGATACGGGGGAACGCCGCCTTCGTGAGCCCAAACACGAAGTTTATGGCGCGGTATTCTGGACACCAAAAGCAAACTATACGGCAAGCTTGTCGGCCACCTATAATGGCAAAGAGCTTGATTTTGGCAATGTTGAAATTGACGGATGGGTTCGGGTGGATTTTCGGGTTTCCTATGATATCAATGACCGGATACAGGTCTATGGCCGTCTGGATAACCTGCTGAATAAGGAATATCAGCAGGTCGCCGGGTTTGGCACGCCCGATCGGTCGGCTTATGTTGGCCTTCGGACCAATTTTTAATGATATGGCAGGTCAAATTTGAGCCATTACGGCGGCTCTTTTTTGCCCTGCTGGGTTTGGGGATGGTTATCCTGCCATCTCCAGCCCACACTTCCGATATATCAAAAACCGATAAACCAAAAATTATTTCCCCAAAAACTATTTCCCCAAAAATTATTTCCCCAAAAATTATTTCTCTGGATTATTGCGCAGACCAATATGTTCTGGCTCTGGCCGACCCAAAGCAGATCATGGCTTTATCAATGGCGGCCGATAGCCCGCATTCTTTTTTTAAGGACCGTGCCGCAGGCCTGCCTAAATTTTACAGCACACTGGATGAGCTGCTCTATCTGCAGCCCGATGTGGTCGTGCAAAGCTGGCAGTCCCATGCCAAAATGCCGGAATTAATGCAACGGCAGGGCATCAGGTTATTTGAAACACACTTTGGCAGCGATCCTGATGTTGTGATAAAAAATATCACCCTCGCCGGACAGAGTTTTGCGCAGAAGCAACGCGCAGAAGCTTTGATAAATGACTATAAAAAACGTCTTTCGGCCCTGAAAGCCCTCCCGAAACTGGATCTTCGGGCGGCCTATGTTACCCCATCCGGCTATACGGCGGGCAGCGATACAATCATGGATGACGTCATCCAACTTGCCGGTTTTCAATCCTATGCTGCCGCGCGAAAAATTACCGGCTGGCAACCGCTGCCCATGGAAGATCTTCTCATCGATCCACCGGATATTTTCATCGCCAGCTTCTTTGATAGCAACCTTAAAAGCCAATCTGTCTGGAGCAAGGCCCGCCACGGGGTTTTCACCCGAATGCTGCGTGATATACCTGCGGTTTTCTTGCCCGGACGTTATGTGTCCTGCAATGGACTTTTCATGGTCGATGCAGCGGAACGCTTGCGCGCTGAAGCTGCGGAAAAAGACTTGATCGCGCAAAAACCGTCCCATATGCTAACCATTGGTCAAGGGACAACCCATGAATAATATCCTCAGCTATAGCCTGTTCACATTCGCCCTGATTGCGGCGGGGTTACTCTCGTTAAGTTTTGGCCGCGTGAGCCTTGGGAGCGCCGAGATCTGGGCTGGACTGACGGCCCCTGCAGATGATCCCATATCGATGATCCTTTTTGAATTGCGCCTGCCTCGGGTCATTCTTGGCATGTTGGTCGGGGCCACGCTCGGGCTTGCTGGCGCCGCCTTGCAGGGCGTGCTGCGTAATCCGCTGGCAGACCCCGGCATAATTGGTGTTTCGGCCAGTGCCGCTCTTGGCGCTGTCATTGCCATTCATTTGGGTCTGGCCACCATATGGGTATTTTCGGTACCGCTTTTTGCCATGACCGGCGCCTTGCTCGCGACGCTTATTCTACTGTTGGTGACCACGCGCGACAGCAGTGTCCTGATGCTGATCCTTGTGGGCATTGGCATCAGTTCTCTGGCAACCGCCCTGATCTCTCTTGTTATGAATCTGTCCGCCAGCCCCATGACCATTCGGGATATGGTGATGTGGATGCTGGGGTCGCTGGAAAATCGCACAATGACCGATCTGTGGATGGCCGGCCCCTTCATCCTCATCGGCTGGGCCATGATGATCGGCACAGGACAAGGGCTTAATGCCCTAAGTGTTGGCGAAGAGGTCGCCCAAACCATGGGCATCAACCTGATGTGGCTCAAGCTTCGTATCGTCATCGGCGCCGCGCTCAGCGTCGGGGCGGCGGTATCCATCTGCGGGGCGATTGGATTTATCGGTCTTGTTGTCCCTCATATCACCCGCGCCCTGATCAGCCGGGAGCCCGGCGCGATTTTGATCCCCAGCGCCCTGATGGGGGCCTTGTTGCTTACCTTGGCCGATATTTTAACCCGTCTGCCCCTTGCCGGATCGCCGCTGCGCCTTGGTGTGGTGACGGCACTTGTGGGCGCGCCTTGCTTTTTATACATCATCTTTCATACCCGAAGGGAAATGAGATGACAGGCCTTCTGATCAATAACCTTAACCTGACCCTTGGCGGCACGCAGATACTGAAAGATGTCTCCGCCGCCGTCAATCCGGGCGARATGGTCGGCATGATCGGCCCTAACGGCGCAGGCAAAAGCTGTTTTCTTAAAAGTATTTTAGGGTTGAATAAACCCAGTTCCGGCAGGGTAACGTTGAAGGGACAAGACTTAGCCACAATGAGCCTGAAAGAGCGCGCCTTATCTTTCGCCTATGCGGCGCAAGGGGCCCCGTTGCATTGGCCATTGACTGTGGAACGGATCGTCGCCCTTGGCCGGATTCCTCATCTTGGCCCGTGGCAAAAACTTCAGCCCGAAGACCATGACGAAATAGAACGTGCCCTGACCATCACCGATTGCCTGCATTTAAAAGGGCGAGCAGCAACAACCCTGTCTGGCGGCGAGCGGGCGCGGGTTCTTTTGGCCCGAACGCTGGCCAGTGGGGCCGCATATATTTTGGCGGATGAGCCGGTCGCCTCTCTTGATCCTTTCCATCAATTGCAGGTGATGGATATTATGAAAGCCCATGCGGCGGCAGGCGGGGCGGTGCTTGTGGTTCTCCATGACCTTGGGCTTGCGGCGCGCACCTGTGACAGGCTTATTTTATTACATGAGGGTCAAGTAATCGACCAAGGCCCGCCAGCACAGATATTAAGCGATAAAAATCTGTCCCGTTTCTTTGGCGTATCCGTCAGCCGCTGGCAAGAAAACGGCGAGATTTTCCTTGCCCCCCACGCCATTCATAAAGACCGGCCCCATAAGTAGGACGCAAAATGTGGACTCGTCAATATTTACCATTAATACTTGCAAAAAAATTGTTGATCTTACATTATATGTATGTTCTTGACATACAGAAAGCGTGTTAGCTTGGCTCAATAACCAGAGGAGAAGATCATGAGCAAGATTGTGTATTTGGTTGCAGTAGATGGCAGTGAATGGAGCGACAGAGCGGCGGATCGGGCTATTACGCTTGCACAGAAAACCGATGCGGCGGTTCATTTTATCACGGCGGTTCAATGGTCAAAATATCAGCCACTTTATGTGACAGAACYTTCTGCCCCGCCAGAGGATACAACAGCGCAGGAGGCCATGGAACGGGAAAAAATTCTTGATCCCCTGATGGCAAAATTTGACGGCAGCGGCGTTGAGATAAAAGCCGAATTATTCTGGGGTCACCCAACCGAAGTGATCAAGGAGCAGGCCAAGAAAAAACGGGCAAATATGATTTTTGTTGGCCGGCGCGGCCGCTCGAAAGTTGCCGACCTTCTGCTTGGCAGTGTCGCCAATTCCCTCGCCCACACCGCCGGTATTCCCATCGTCCTCGTCCCTTAAGTTTGGGTGCTCTAGAGCGCTCTGCGCTTAGATACGGCCAATTTGATGGAGTCAAAATAAACCATTAGCTAGGCGCGGTGCGCCGGGAGATGTGGGTCATCTGTCAAGCAACGCAACGACGCTGATGGTTTGTTTTGGCCCACCAGAGGCCGGGTTCTTTTACGCCATGGCCACGCTGGTTTTCTTATCCGATGCGCCGCATCGCATTGCTAAACCCACCTTGCCATGACGCAAAATAATCCCGGTCAAATGGCCGCATCTAAGCGCAGAATGCGCTAGTATCTTCAACATAACTGTTATCCCCAACATAAATATTGGGGACGAAAATATTAGTGAAATAACATGGCACAGCTCTCATTCCATAGCCCCATCGGCGACCTGACAATAAGTGAAGAGGACGGCCTACTGGTTTCCCTTGATTGGGGTTGGTCACCATTTTCAACAGAAACACCCTTTCTGCAATCTATTAAAAATCAGATGGATCAATATTTTGATGGCAAAAGGCCTGACTTTTCTGCCCCGGTAAAGTTACGCGGAACGGCTTTTCAAAAGGCGGTTTGGCAAGAAATGTTGAAAATTCCATACGGCGAAACACGAACCTATGGTGAAATTGCCGGCACTATTGGCTCTCATCCCCGCCCGGTCGGCGCGGCCTGCGGCCTTAATCCCATCCCGATCATAATCCCCTGTCATAGAATTATGGGCAAAAATGGAAAATTAACCGGCTATTCCGGCGGCGATGGTATTGAAACCAAGGAATTCCTGATTGAATTAGAAAAGATGATATTCACTCCACAATAACAGCCTGTTTCTTATCCAGCCGTTCAATTTTAAAATCTATATAACCATATATGATTGACATGATCGGACATAATATATTGAAAAAACAAAAGGGAATAAAAAGATACGGTGAAATACCGAGCGTCCCAGACATATAAACGGCGCAAATATTCCATGGTATCAATACAGATGTAACCGTCCCTCCATCTTCCAGCGACCGTGATAGATTCTTGGCCGCCAGATTTCGGCGCTTATATTCCAGCCGAAACATGCGGCCCGGCAAAACAATGGATATATATTGATCCGCCGTTAACATATTCACCCCAATAGCCGTCAGGACCGTTGTTAATATTAATGATCCTGTTGACTGGGCCAATGTTAGCGTGCTGTCTATTATACGCCTTAGCATACCCAGTTTTTCCAGAATAGACCCAAAAGTAATCGCGCAAATAATCAGCCAGATGGCATTCATCATGCTCGACATCCCGCCCCGGTTTAACAGTTTGTCAAGTGCCTCATCGCCCGTATCAGAAACATACCCGCCAAATAATGCCCGCCATACACCATCAAACATATTAAGGAAACCGACCTGATCCCCACCGACAAATTTAAGGATAATATCCTGTTGAAAAATCACCGCAAATAACCCGCCAATCAACGCGCCTGTCATAATCGTCGGGAAAGCCGGTAATTTTTTATAGGCCATATAAAAAACCACCACCATGGGAATCAAAAGATATATACCAATATGGAAATTCTGATCCAGTAAATCTAATTGATCCTGAATATCATTCTCTAAGGGGGGTATTTCTGAATAGAGGCCAATCAAAAGAAATAATAATAACGAAATGACAATAGCCGGAAATGTTGTCCAGAAAATATGGCCAATATGGCTGAATAGCTCTGATCCCGCTACCGCTGATGCCAGGTTTGTGGTATCTGACAGCGGCGACATTTTATCCCCGAAATAGGCCCCCGAAATTATTGCTCCTGCGGTAATTTCCGGTGACAGCCCGAGCCCAGAGGAAATTCCCATCAAGCCAACGCCTATGGT
>NVVM01000083.1 GCA_002402225.1 Alphaproteobacteria bacterium | reverse complement strand
CTGAACCCCTCAGCGCCGGCCAGTTTTGGATAGAGAAAGCTGCCCCATTTAGCCAACAATCCATCATAACCCCGGCAATTGGGTAGCTCCAGAAGTCTCTTGCCCTCAACATCAAACCAATAGGGCTGCGTTGGCAAGCCAATAAAATTCGGGCCGCCGTCTTGGGAAAAATTGGTGTCCGCTACCACGCTCAAATCCACCTGATAGCCAAGCTCTTTTAATATGCGCGCCGTATTGGGGCCCGCGCCATATCTTCCTGCCTTGAAGATAGCAGGGCGCCGGCCTGTTCTTTTCTCAATGAAATCTGTAAGAGTCGCCAGCTTGTCTTTTTCCAATTCATAGGAAAGATTTCCCGCATAGGAATTAAAGCGATTAACCTCTTCTTCGTACGGCGGAGAGACCCAAGGGTGCAAATGCGTTCCAATGATACATTCCCCCTTGTCAGCCCATTCTGATAATATCCCGATAGCGGCATCATTTTCCACAACAGGGTAATCAATACAATATGTCGGAACAATATTATATTTCTTAAAAATCTTCTGCGCCAAATGTTGATGACCAATATTTTTGACGGATCGGTTATCCCGATCGAAAGGCGCTGCCCAGTCGAATTCCTCTTCCGTATCAATGACAACGGTTAATATTGGTTTTGAATCAAATGAATATGGTTTATTATTACGTGAGAACAACAGTCGCTCCAAAAAACAATTCTAAAAATTTAACTGAGAATAAAAGGTATAAATAAATTTCTGACTTCTGAGTTAATTTATATTCTTTGTTAATATAATAATGCTATCACCAAATGAAAAAATATTGGATCTAAAATTGACTTTTTTATCAAATTTAATTGCTAACCTGTTATTCTTGTTTTTCAATCTTGGTATTTTCTATGCCATGTATTGGGCCTATAAAGTCGACTTGAAAATAGAGAAAGAGACAAAACCCAAACAACAGAATTTGAATAGAAATTAGCCCATGCGCGATATTTTCATATTTTCTGCAATCATTTGTATCGTTCTAGCCACGCTTAGAAAGCCTCAAATTGGAATTTTAGGGTGGTTATGGTTATCCATCATGAACCCCCATAAAGAATCCTTTGGCTGGATTTATTCCATGCCTATCTTRGATACCATCGCTGGRGCAACATTGATTAGCGTTATTATTAATTTTAAACAGGCAAAGAAAGCGCTTTTTCATCCAATTGCCATCATAATGCTCATTTTTTATGTGCTGACATGTTTATCAACAATCTTCTCAATATCCTATGATTTATCGTTTATCAAGTGGCTTGATTTTACAAAAACCATGCTGTTCATTTTATTCATGCTGTTATTTTTAAACAGTCGGCACTGGATAATAGCCGGTCTTTGGACTTTTATTTTYGCTGTCGGATATACCGGCGTCAAAGGCGGGATATTTACCATTCTAACGGGAGGCGGCGCAAGAATATGGGGGGCGCCAGGAACCGCCTGGGGTGATAATAACGGGGTTTCTCTCGCCATGCTGATGGTGATTCCTCTTATGTTTGCCATGAAAGACCTCTTTAACAAAAAGGTCTTTCGCTTAGGTGTTTATGGCGGCGCATTTTTGTCCTTTATAACTATTTTAGGCACCCAGTCCCGCGGGGGGCTCGTTGGCATAATTGGCAGTACTTTTGTATTATTTATCCGGACCAAGCATAAGGTTTTAATCGGTATCTTAATCGTTATTGGCGGCATTTCAGTTCTGGCTTTCATGCCGGACTCCTGGAAAGGCCGCATGCAAACCATTCAAACTTTTGAACAGGACGAATCGGCCTCAACCAGAATACTCCAGTGGAAATACGCCGTACAATTATCCTTCGAAAGTCCCGTGATCGGCAATGGTTTTGATGCCCGTTTTTATCAACCCTTTTACCAAAAGTATTTGGCCGGCATTGATATTAATCGCTCTGTACATAGTATTTATTTCCAAATCTTGGAAGAGCAAGGTTATTTGGGTATTTTTCTTTATTTCCTGCTCATGGTAACAGCGATAGTTTCTGCCCAAAGAGTAGCCAAGCAAGCTCAAAAACGAGAGGATTTAAAATGGGCSGCCTCTCTTCTCACCTACAGCCAGATTAGTATCGCCGGTTTTGCCTTTAATGGGCTMACGATTAATGTGGCCTATATTGATTTATATTATTATATATTGGCCTTCGTCGTGTTATTGATTAGTCATGTAAAAATAGAATTGGCAAAGCCAATAACAGAAATCAACACCCAATCGCCCACACGGACATAAATTAATGAAAAAAATCATCCATCTTATTGCAGCTGCACGGCCAAATTTTATGAAAATCGCCCCGCTTTATCATGCTTTGAATAAAGAAAGCTGGTGCGAGGTACGTATTATCCACACCGGACAGCATTATGATGCCAATATGTCTGATAGTATTTTTGAAGATTTAATGCTGCCTGAGCCTCATTTTCATTTAGGTATTGGCAGCGGATCCCACGCCCATCAAATCGGCAATGTGATGATAAAATATGAGAAAATTGTGCAGGAGGTTGAGCGCCCGGACTTTCTTGTGGTTGTTGGTGACGTAAATCCGACCGCCGCTTGCTCACAAGTTGCGACGAAATTGCATATTCCGGTTGCCCATTTAGAGGCCGGCTTAAGAAGCGGTGACAGACGCATGCCTGAGGAAATCAATCGGCTGGTGACWGATGCTATCTGCGACACATTATGGACGCCCTCTCCCGATGCGGATGAGAATCTGCGAAATGAGGGACATCCTGACTCCCGCATCGTTCGTGTCGGCAATATTATGATGGATTCCTTTGAGCTCCTGAGGGATAAGATCGAAACCGAAAAGTCGCCCGAAAAATATGGTTTGGAAATTGGAAATTACGGTGTTGTAACCCTTCACAGGCCCTCGAATGTGGATGAATTTGATACATTGAATAGTCTGGTCAGCCAACTAAAAATTACCGCAAAAAAAATACTCCTTATTTTTGCGGTTCATCCCCGCACAAAAAACAGCCTGCAAAAACATGACCTGTGGGACAATATTCAATCCATTGAAAATCTGAAATTGGTGGAACCCGTAAGCTACGTGCCATTTATGAGCCTGGTAAAGTCTGCGAAGCTGATCATCACAGATTCTGGCGGCATTCAGGAAGAAACAACCTATCTCAATATTCCCTGCCTTACATTGCGTGAGAATACGGAACGGCCCATTACGATAACTGAAGGCACGAATAAACTCGTCGCTATTAACGACCTGCAGGAAAATATTGACTTAGTGCTTGAAGGTAAGTGGCGATCCGGCACGAAACCTGATCTTTGGGATGGTAAAACGGCAGGGCGGGTAACCGCCGAAATAAAAAAATGGCTTCATTGCTAAATTAAGTTTGGGCTGTAGCAGACAAAATTTGCTTAGTTATCTGTTACAGCCTCTTCTTTAATAATAAACTCTGGAAAATTTAGATCCACAATAAGGTCATCCAGATAATGTTTATCCAGAATATCAAAAAATGAATTTAAGGCCATTTGCAATACACCGGCCAGCATGCAGCGTTCAATGATTTTACAGTTATTGTTCTTATCATCAAAACACTCAACCACATTTAAATCCTCTTCGGTATAGCGGATTAATTTTCCCAAGTTGACTTGCTTGGCGGGCATACCAAGACGAAAACCGCCGTTTTTTCCTCTGACCGTTTCCAGAAAACCCTCTTTTCCAAGGCTGTGAACGATTTTCATCAAATGATTTCGGGAAATACCAAAAACTTCTGACACTTCCCGAATTGAAACCAGCCTGTCGTTTCTGACCGCAACATACATCATCAGCCTTATTGAGTAATCGGTAAAAGACGTCAGTTTCATGAGGAAATTTCACCTTGTTTTTGTTGTTTCAAACGTTCACTTTTGCGCATTTTTTCCGATTCTGATTTTAATTGCCCGCAGGCCGCTAAAATATCTTCTCCGCGCGGCGCGCGAATGGGCGCCGAAATGCCCTGATCAAAAACATAAGTCGAAAATTTCTTGATTTGTTCCTCATCGGAACGCTGATAATCGGACCCCGGCCACGGATTAAACGGGATAAGATTTACCTTGCCGTGAATATCATATTCTTTCAGCAGCCGGACAAGATTTCGGGCGTCTTCATCACTGTCATTTATATCTTTCAGCATGACATATTCAAAGGTAATCCGCCGCGACGCCTTGGCCCCCGGATAATCCCGGCAGGCGGCGAGCAATTCTTCAAGCGGGTATTTTTTGTTGATGGGCATAATCTCATCGCGCACTTCGTTGTTCACCGCATGCAGCGAAACCGCCAGATTAACGCCCAGCTCCTCGCCGCAGCGTTTCATTTCCGGCACGACACCCGATGTCGATAACGTAATCCGCCGGCGCGACAGGCTGATGCCCTGATCATCCATGATGATTTTAAGGGCTTTTTTCACATTGTCGAAATTATACAGCGGCTCGCCCATACCCATCATGACCACACTGGACAGCACCCTGCCCTCGGACGGCGTGGGCCATTCACCCAAATGGTCCCGCGCCACCAGAAACTGCATGACAATCTCGGCGGGAGTTAAATTGCGCACCAGTCGCTGCGTTCCGGTATGACAGAATTTACAGGTCAGGGTACAGCCAACCTGAGATGACACGCACAGGGTGCCGCGATCTCTTGTCTCATCGGGAATGAAGACGGTTTCCACCTCGTTACCGTCAGGAAATTTCATCAGCCATTTACGGGTGCCGTCTTWGGAGACCAAAGCCTCAATAATTTCAGGCCGGCCAATGGTGAAGTTATCTTCAAGCTTTTCGCGCATATCCCTTGACACATTAAGCATCTCATCAAAGCTTTTCACGCCCCGGTAATACATCCAGTGCCAGACTTGGCTCACACGCATTKTGATTTGTTTTTCGGGAATGCCGATGCGGCGCAGGCGGTCCATGATTTCTGACCGGTCAAGCCCGACCATTGTCTTCTCCACATCAAGTGTGGGACGATTGACAACGACCGGTTCTGTTCCAAGGGGTAATGTGCGCATTTTTTAAAAGCCTTCAGCCCCCTAAAAAGTTATTCTTTTGGGGGAATGTTTTATCTACAGGCCTTTGTAATCGCGTTATGGGCTGCCGTAAAGCCCGAAAGTGAAAAACGATAGCTGGTGGCATTGCCGCGCCCGCTTGCACCGCTCATGACAAGGTTGCTGCCCCGTTTCATGGCTTGCGTCATGGCATTGTCACTTTTAACATCGTCGCCCCACGCCCCATCGCCCTCTGTGAACAGACGATAAGTTTTGCGTTTGTCCACTTTCATGGTGACCCGTGAATTTCTCTTGAAATTATAACCGACAACAAAATTAACTTCATTTTGAATTTTCCGGGCCGGTTTATGGGATACGGTCAGAAAAGGATTACCATGTTTGAGGCTTTTGGGATGAGATGATTTTGGGATTGAGATCATATAACAGACCTTTTCCCCATTGTTTTTTTTCAACATGAAAGCATCCCAGTCCCGGTATGTCCCCAGYARYTGRCGGYTATCCGCCAWMGCARRRYYWGSRSCAAAWWTSMTMGYWRWMRTMAKWYMMAWYARSGMAGATAAAAATAGGCAAAAAAATCTTTTCAACTGGCAACCTCAAAAAAACATTAAATATTACGCTACACATTAACAAAATCATGCGGCAGCTTCAAGGCAAGGGTAATAATATTTTATTGATGGCGCGTTAAATTAAAAGACGGCGTAAAAATAGAATAATCCCCCCAACACCAAAGTCTTGGTTGATTTGTATCTGTCATATGGGGTAGAAGTTTTGCATCCAGACAGTTTTATCCAAGAGAGAAACCAATATGAAAAAACCATATCCAGATGCAACATCCGCACTTGAGGGGGTTTTGTTTGATGGTATGACCATCATGGCCGGCGGGTTCGGCCTATGCGGCATTCCGGAAAATCTGATCACCGCCCTTCGCGATAGCGGCACCCAGAATATCACCGCCATCAGCAATAACGCGGGGATCGATGATTTTGGTTTGGGCCTTTTGCTGCAAACCCGGCAAATTAAAAAAATGGTTTCCTCCTATGTGGGAGAAAATAAAGAATTTGAACGTCAATATCTGGCAAAAGAACTGGAACTTGAATTCAACCCCCAAGGCACGCTGGCCGAGCGCATTCGGGCCGGCGGCGCGGGCATTCCCGGATTTTACACCAAAACGGGCGTTGGCACATTGATTGCCGAGGGCAAAGAACATAAAGATTTCAACAGCGAGACATATATTCTGGAAACGGGCCTCATTGCGGATGTGTCACTGGTCAAGGCATGGAAGGGCGATAAGGAAGGTAACCTTATATTCCGCAAAACCGCCCGTAATTTTAACCCCATGATGGCCACTGCAGGAAAAGTCACCATTGCAGAAGTCGAAGAATTGGTGGAAATAGGCGAACTTGATCCAGACCAAATTCACACCCCCGGCATTTTTGTTCAACGTATCATCCAGTCAAAAGATTTGGAAAAACGTATTGAGCACCGCACCACCCGCAAGCAAGGAGAATAAGCATGGCCTGGACAAGAGAAGACATGGCACGGCGGGCGGCGCAGGAATTGCGTGATGGTTTTTATGTGAACCTTGGCATCGGCATCCCCACATTGGTGGCCAATTTTATCCCCGAGGGCATTAATGTCACCCTGCAAAGTGAAAATGGCATGCTCGGCATGGGTCCCTTCCCCACTGAGGACGAAATAGATCCCGATCTGATCAATGCGGGCAAGCAGACCATCACGGAACTTGACAGCACCAGTTATTTCTCCTCCGCCGATAGTTTTGGCATGATCCGAGGCGGCCATATTGCGCTTAGTATCCTTGGCGCCATGCAGGTTGCGGAAAATGGTGACCTTGCCAACTGGATGATACCCGGAAAGATGGTCAAAGGCATGGGCGGGGCCATGGATTTGGTGGCCGGCGTTAAAAAAGTTGTGGTCATCATGGATCATAACGCCCGGGACGGCAGCGCTAAATTCCTGCACGAATGCACATTACCGCTAACCGGCGTGGGCGTGGTCGATATGATCATCTCTGACGTTGGTGTCTTCACCATTGATGATAATGGCGCGACCCTCACAGAATTAGCCCCGGGCGTGACAGTGGACGACGTACGTCAAAAAACAGAAGCCAATTTCAAAGTAGCAGAAGGTCTGTCTTAGGGGCTGCTTCAATTACCACAATGGCAAAAGAGGCATCTCGCGCATTTGCAACTTAAATTCATTTTGATATTTTAAAAAAGGCGGCCCCCGAATTTAGGGGAACCGCCTTTGTCATAATTCACTATTCATATCCTGATCGAAGGATTTTAGCTGCGGCGTTTGCGCGCCATACCCAGTCCCAAAAGACCAAGGCCTAACAGGGCGAGTGGTGCTGGTTCCGGCAACGGTGTCAACTGCGTATTGTAAGTAAAATCATCAATCGCAATATTGCTGGCGGTTGGTGAAATTGGATCCCAGCTAAAGGTTTTAATATTATTCCAGCCAGAAAAGAAAATTTCTTGCCAAAATGCACCAATAACGACGTCCATCGTGTTAAGTATATTTCCACCAATACCATCTAACCCTTGAAATCTTACTGTGGTTTGACCATTCCTCAAATCCGCGTGTACCCACAAGCTGTCCAAAGTGAATGTCCCGCTGTTCTTAGTAAGCTCCCCGTTCAATAGTCTGTGGTTCAGCATATACTGCTCTCCACTATTGGCTGTTGACGCGATGAAAGAGCAAGCGGTCGCATTGTTAAATGCGCCGTCTGTTAATGTAAAACCGGAAATAGACGCTGGCCCGGTCGCCGTACAGCCCCCTGTTACGGCAGATTCAAAATCAATTACTGCTGCATTTACAGACGTGGTTGCAAAGCTGCCTACCAGCATAAGACCCGCCATAATTTTAGAAAAATTGCCATACATAACTTAATTCCTTCACTTAATTTATTTTTATAAAAAAACCGTGCCAGATAATGAGCAAATATCGTGCCAAAAGATGAGAATGGCTAAAAATCTACATAATTCGGCCTTTAGTACAGCCAAGCTTGTAAAATATCCGTGCAAAATAGCCCAAAAATGTCAGGATTCTTTACAGTATTGGCGCAATGAGGCAGGATAACCGTTAAAAAACATATGCTCGGGCTTTGGTATTTAATTATTTTTTACTTTCACCCCCACCCAATGCTGATATGATCTTTCCAAAATAAACCAGACCATATCAGCCAAACCATATCAGGGAGCGTAAAATGAAAAAAATAATATTGTTGATGGCGTTTATATCAGGGCTGGGGAATTTGGCATATGCGGCAGATAACGGGGCCACAACCTATAGATTTGCAGATATCAAACGCGGTCAGGAGATTTTAACCGCAGATGACAATTATATGAACCGTATGTCTGCGGCCGAGATTGCCATTCGGACATCCTCTGTCACGGCGGATAAAACGGTGCAAGACCTTAAAGCCTTATATGCCGCCAATATCCTTGAATGGACCGAGGCGGAAAAGGCCCAAATTACGGCACTTATCGCCGCCAATAAAGACCGGCTCGCCGTCATACAGCATCTCTTGCCCGCAGAAATCACCTTCATCAAAGTCAACAACAAAGTCGAAGGCGGCCTGCCCCATACGCGCGGCAATGGCATTATTCTGCCCGTAACGGACAAGCCACTGTCCGAAAAACTCTTCTAYCATGAGTTATTTCATGTTTTAACGCGGGCCCAAAAGAACAACCATCATAGTCTTTATAATCTGATCGGCTTTATGCCTTGTGATTTTACGGCCAATGAGCAAATTAGCGCCATGACATTAACCAATCCTGATGTGCCTGCAAAAGGCTATTATCTGCCTGTTTCCATTGATGGGGTGCCCTCAGCGATCACGACCTTTCTTCATGCAGCAAGGCCTGCTTTTGACCCCAGTATTGAGAGAGGCTTTGGCGGACATTTCGGGTTCGGCCTGCTTAAAGTCACCACCAGAGACGGAAAATGCACGATGGCCCCAGATGCAGAAGGCAAAGCGCAAATCCTGAACCCCGCAACCGTTGAAGATTTCTTCACGGCAATCGGTAAAAACACCGATTACATCATTCATCCGGAAGAAGTTCTGGCCGAAAATTTTGTCTTTGTCATGATGGGAAAAACCGACCTGCCCAATCCCGAAATCCCAGAGCGTCTTAAAGTGTGGCTCACAAAAAAATAAGAAAGAAATGCCCCTTTTATGACCCAGAGGTCGCCCTATTTCAGCGCCGCTTTGTATATGCTGGCTTATAGTGTCTCTTATGCAGCGCTATGGGCGTGCATCCGTCATTTATCGAGCGATATTCACCCTTTGGTATTGGTGYTTTTCCGAACWTTTTTCGGCATGGTGTTGATCTTGCCAATCCTGTTAAAGGTTAAACTACCGGCCTTTTCATCCGGCCTGTATCCATTATATATCCTCAGGGGGATTTTTAATATTATCTCTGTTATTGGGGCCTTTTTCGCGGTCAGCCTAATCCCCCTCGCCGATGCTGTGGCTTTCAGCTATGCCGCGCCCATATTCGCCGCCGTTCTCGCGGTATTTGTCTTGAAAGAAACCATAGGCGCACACCGGATACTCGCCATTTCACTTGCCTTCATCGGGGTCATGATTCTCGTCCGACCAGGCTTTCAGGATTTAAACGCGGGGATTTTGGCTGCTCTTGGCGCTGCTCTCTGCTTCGCCGCCACATTAATCTGCGTTAAAATATTAACCCGCC
>NVVM01000082.1 GCA_002402225.1 Alphaproteobacteria bacterium | reverse complement strand
CCCATTTCTGCCGCCCGCAGGGCCGCCGCCGTATCGGTGGTGAAAAAAGGATTTCCGGTTCCTGCTGCAAAAATAACAACGCGGCCTTTTTCCATATGCCGGATAGCTTTACGGCGAATATAAGGCTCGCAAACCGAGGCAATGGGAAAGGCCGACTGTACGCGGCTATCCACGCCTTCTTGCTCCAGCGCATTCTGTATGGCAATGGAATTCATCACCGTTGCTAACATCCCCATATGATCCGCAGAGGTGCGATCGAAACCACTGGCAACGCCGGTCATCCCCCGAAATATATTTCCGGCACCAACCACCAGACAAACCTGAACATCCAATTCCTGTACGGTTCTTATTTCAGAGGCGATTCGCCGAACCATTTTGGGGTCAATACCATAGTCCTGATCCCCCATGAGGGCCTCGCCGGAAAGTTTCAGTAAAACACGTTTGTATATGGGGGTTTCAGCCATATTTACCCTTTACATCTGATTTTAATAACACCGCCAGACGGTATTTTTATATGCGGCCAAATATGGTCACGTCAATTTCACAAGGCAGAATATACAATTCGGGCCCAAATGCGAATAAACTTTTAACATTTATTCTCAAATGAGCCCGAATAATAATTTTAGGGGGATTATTTGCCGATTGCCGCCGCGACTTCTGCCGCAAAATCATCTTCCTTTTTTTCAATGCCCGCGCCAAGCTCAAGGCGGGCGTAACCCGCAAGCTTGATTTCAGTTCCCGCAGCCTTCGCCGCATTTTCAATGACTTTGGAAATCTTTGTTTCGCCATCAATGATGAAGGTTTGCTCTGTGAAGACAACTTCCTTATAGAATTTAGCCATCCGGCCACCAATCATTTTTTCAATGATATTATCCGGCTTGCCAGACTCACGTGCTTGCTCAATCAAAAGATTACGCTCACGTTCAACTGATGCAGGGTCAAGTTCATCAATCATCATGGCCAAGGGCGCTGTTGCCGCCACATGCATGGCCAACTGCTTGCCCAATGCTGTCAAAACGGCCTCATCCGCCGTTGATTCCAACGCAACCAAAACGGCAATTTTACCAAGGCCCTCTGTTACGCTGTTATGAATATATGTTGCCACAACACCATTTTCGACAGAAAACCCAACCGCGCGACGGAAATTCATATTTTCGCCGATTGTGCCAATGGCTTCAACCAGCTCATCCTTGACACTCAGGCTCGCCCCGGGATAATTCGCGGCCAATGCGGCCTCATAATCGCCGTTATTTTCAAGGGCGACATTGGCAATCGTTTTAACGATACCCTGAAATACGTCATTGCGGGCAACAAAGTCAGTTTCTGAATTAACCTCAACCGCAACGGATGTTTTACCATTAGATGCCACAGCAACAAGGCCTTCAGCCGCCACACGGCCTGATTTCTTCTCAGCCTTGGAAATGCCTTTCAAGCGAAGCCAGTCCATGGATTTTGCGATGTCACCATCATTTTCTTTCAAAGCATTCTTGCAGTCCATCATGCCTGCGCCGGATTTATCGCGCAATTCTTTAACGAGAGCAGCCGTAATCTGAGCCATCATTTTTCCTTACAATTTTCTTAGGTATAACCGCAGGTCCCGCAAAATATCGCCGAACCTGCTGCTTTAATTACTTGGAAGCTTTTGCCTTAACTTTAACTTCTTTTTTAACTTCCTTAGCGGCTTCTTCAACTGGCGCTGTTTCTACAGCAGCAGTTTCTACAGCAGCAGTTTCTGGGGCAGCAGCTTCCGGAGCGGCTGTTTCTTCAACAGAGGCCACTTCCGGGGCTAATTCTTCCACAACAGGAGCCTCAACAGCCGCACCAACATCAACGCCCTGCTCAACCAATTCCTGCTGAATACCGTCAAGTACCGCACCAGAGATCAGATCACAATAAAGCTGAATGGCGCGAGTCGCGTCATCATTACCAGGGATCGGGAAGGTTACATTGTCAGGATTGCTGTTTGAATCCAGAATAGCCACAACGGGAATGCCCAGTTTATTGGCTTCCTGAATGGCCAGCTCTTCTTTGTTGGTATCAATGACAAAAAGCACATTTGGAATGCCGCCCATGTCTTTAATGCCGCCAAGGGCCCGTTCCAGCTTGTCACGTTCCCGTGTCATCTGAAGGATTTCTTTTTTAGTCAAACCTGCGATATCTTCTGACAATTTCGCATCAAGCTCTTTCAGGCGTTTGATGGATTTGGAAATTGTTTCCCAGTTTGTCATCATACCGCCCAGCCAGCGATGATTGACGTAATATTGCCCGCACCGCTTGGCGGCTTCGGCGATTGGGCCGGAAGCCTGGCGTTTGGTGCCGACGAACAATACGCGCCCGCCTGATGCCGTGACATCGCGAACTGTTTCCAGCGCCCGATGCAGCAGAGGCACCGTGATTGACAGATTCAGAATATGAACTTTATTGCGGGCGCCAAAGATATATTCTTTCATCTTTGGGTTCCAACGGTGGGACTGATGTCCAAAATGTACCCCAGCTTCGAGAAGCTGACGCATTGTAAAAGTTGGCAATGCCATACTGTTTTTCCTTGTTTACCGGTTAATCCGCCGCAGGTGTGTGGCCCCATATGGGGCACCGGAAAGTCTTGCTCAATATGAGGAGGTCAACTTAAGTCCTGCGTGTGAAGTCAGCGCGTAATACCGCCATTCCATCCAAAGATCAAGGGTTTTCTATATTGTCACGAAAATTAATATTTTAACCCTTTTCAAGATCAATAGCCGCGCGGGTTCGGCTTTGATCCACATCATCATATCCTGCGGTCTCGGGAATTTTGCGAAAGCGTGTTTTATTGCCGGTGACCACTTCTGGCATGACGGTGACAATTTCCCTTTTCCTCAATAATTCAAGAGCTTCGGCGACGGATTTCGCCTGCCCTAATTTCTTGAGATTCATCATGGTCGGAAACATGAGAACCCCGTCGGATTCCTCGACCAATGTCATGGGGTACATCCATTCCACCTCGGTAATTTCACGGCCATCGGGGCTTGGAATTTGATCCTTCGGCGCAACACAAAGAAAAAAACGGGTATCAAAGCGCATGGGGTAGGCTTTGGGCGTAATCCAATGGGCGAAAGGCAAACAATCACTCATATCCAAGGTGACCTGCGTTTTTTGCAGAAAGTCTTTTAAGTCGATTGTGCCATTCAAAACAGAAGCCCTGTAACCCGCATCAATGGCTTTACGCCGGTCTTCCCCTATGGCCTGTTTATCGATTGTGCCGATGATCAGGCCGGTTTCCTCAAAAACTTCCCGCAATGCCGCATAACGCAGGCCGAGAAATTCTGGTTTGATATCTTGCCCCGTATTTTTCAGATGAATATTATCCGCTGTTTCAAGGGCGCGATCTGCGGGATCCAGCTTGCCGCCGGGGAAAACATAAGCCCCGCCGGCAAAACGGACATTCTTATGTCGCTTCACCATCAATATCTGTAACGTGCCATGGCGCGCATGCACGGCGCCGTCCCGAACAATCAGGACAGAAGCCGAATCAATGGCTGTTACAGGTTTCACTATCTATTCTCTTTCATCAGCCGGCCTTTTTCGCGGTTCCAGTCACGGTCTTTTTCGGTGGCGCGTTTATCATGCTCTTTTTTGCCGCTGGCAAGGCCGATTTTAACCTTGACCTTGYTTTTTTCATTGAAATAAAGTGATAGCGGCACCAGGGTCTTGCCCTTGCGTTGAATGGCGGCGGCAATTTTGCCAATTTCACGCCGCTTCATAAGTAACTTACGGGGCCTTCGCGCTTCATGGTTGAAACGATTGCCCATGGCATATTCTTTGATATAGGCATTAATCAGAAATATCTCGCCCATTTTGGCTTCGGCATAAGCATCGGTGATATTCGCCTCCCCCGCACGCAGGGATTTCACCTCGGTTCCGGTAAGGATAATGCCGGCCTCGAAATCTTCCTCAATGAAATAATTATAGCGGGCCTTACGGTTAACGGCGATTGTCCGTTTGCCTCCAACCCATTTTCCAGAAGATTTTGCTTTTGCTTTTGCTTTTGCTTTTGCTTTTGCCATTGGTCTCTTATGCCAGCAATCCGGCGCGAACCATGGCCGCCTTTACCATGGCTTTTGTCTCTGCGCTAACGGGGACCATCGGCAAGCGCATATCCGCCGTACAGATATCCAATAATGACAGGGCATATTTGACGGGTCCGGGATTTGGCTCCACAAACAAGGCGTGATGCAGATCGGTCAATTTATCCTGAATTTCAAGCGCCGCCGTAAAATCGCCCTCCAAGCACAGCTTTTGAAAGTCCGACATCATTTTCGGGGCAACATTTGACGTCACCGAAATGCAGCCCACGCCGCCGTGGACATTAAAACCAAGGGCCGTCTGATCTTCGCCGGAAAGCTGTATAAAGTCMGTCCCCATGGCCATACGCTGAAGCGCCGCCCGCGCCACATCACCCGTGGCATCCTTGACCCCGATGACATTTTTTAATTCCCGGAAACAACGCGCCATTGTGGCCACTGACATGTCAACCACCGAGCGGCCCGGGATATTATATATCACCAGGGGTAATGCCACCGCATCATTCAGGGCTTTGAAATGCTGAAACAACCCCTCCTGATTGGGTTTGTTATAATAGGGCATGGCGATCAGGCCCGCATCTGCCCCGGCCGCCTTGGCATGGGCAAGCAGACTTATGGCTTCCTCTGTTGAGTTTGACCCGCATCCGGCAATAACAGGTGCGCGGCCTGCGACCTCTTCAATACATATTTCCGTGACGAGATGATGCTCATCATGATTTAACGTCGGTGATTCTCCTGTCGTACCGCATGGCACAAGGCCGCTGGTTCCTTGGTCAATCTGCCAATTCACCAGCTTACGCAGCGCCTTTTCATCAACCTGTCCCTTGCGGAACGGGGTAACAAGAGCGGTAATCGATCCTTTTAGCATGGGGAAGCTCCTAAAAAATGTCTTTATTCTGCTGGCAAAATAGTCTGCCTTTGACCGGACTGCAAGCCATGAATGATTTAAAATCCATTTTGTTTAATGGCCTTCGTTCAAAACCCGCGATTATTTTATGCGAAGAACATCATGATCAATGCGCCGCACATATCTAGCGACAAATAATACCAGAAAACACAGCCCCGCCATGAAGAAATATGCCTGACCGCCAAATCCATCATACAAGGGCCCTGACAATAGCATAACCACCCCAATGGACAGGCCCATGGGTATCGAACTATATAAAGATTGCGCCGTCGTGAAATATTGGTCTGGAACGCGGGTTGATAAATAATACATGGCAACCAAATGCGCCGCGCCATAAGTTAACCCGTGGAATGTCTGTAAGAACATCAAGAGTGGCACTGATGATGTCAAGGCCATAACCCCCCAGCGCACAGTCCCGAATATGGCGATAACCCCTAAAATATACATGGGGCGAATACGCGTGATGATTTTACCCGCGAAAATAAACACCAGTATCTCCGCAACAACCCCGATACTCCACAGCAGACCTATGGTCTCATTATTAATGCCCTGAGCCGCCCAGTGGTAACTGCCCATAACATACATAAAGCCATGGCTCATCTGAACCAGGCTGATCACAACAAGAAACATGATGAACTGCTGACTGGTCAAAAGAAATCTTAACGGCACCTGATCGCCAATGGGTGATTCAGGGCCACTCTTAACTGATTTAAAATCAGGGGCCGGAAATTTTCGGCCATCTTTTGGCAGCAGAAAAATAGCGACAAACGTCAGAACCAGACTGCCAAGGCAAAAATACAGAAAATTATCATAGCCGGAATGGTCAAGGTAAATACCAAATAAAACAGACGTGATGATGAAAACAATTGAGCCCACTGAGCGCAACCGGCCATATTGCAGATTATATCTATCGCATGTCCGAACCGCATAGCTTTCAACCAAAGGAGATACGGAATAATATACGAGGCTGAAAACAAGGGTCACCAGAACAAAGGCCATAAAACTACGGCTGAAGAAATAGCCGCAGAAAAATATAACAGAAAGCGCCATCAGCGCCATCATGGGCCGGCGCGTCATGCCCCATTTATCACACAACTGGGCGACAAAGGGGGCGGATAAAACCTTTAGAAAAGCCGGAAAACCAATCAAAAAACCGATTTCCCCGGGCGTCAAGCCCATCTTTGACAACCATAAGGCCCAAAAAGGCAACGCCGCGCCGACGAACATAAACAGCCCGCTGTATACCGCCCCTACCTTATAGGCCACAGGATTCTTGAAGCCGTTATTATAGTCTTTTATCATCATAAATTATTGGGCTTTATAAATTATTCTGGGTTATTAAATACCCCGCCGCCAAACCGAAGGGTGTTTATGTTCTTTTAAATTACGCTCAGGCGCCGCTAATGGCTGCACTCCCGCTTGGTCGTTAAGTCGCTAGGGCTCCTGTTTTTTGGATTACGCTCAAGCGCCGCTAATGGCTGCGYWCSCKCNWKSGYCGCTARGTCGCTKWGGCTCCNKWTYTYTTGGATTMCGCTCAAGCRCCGCTARRGGCTGCGCTCCCSCTTGGTCGCTARGTCGNCKGWGCNTCCTGTTTTTTTGGATTMCGCTCARGCGCCGCTWRRGGCTGCGCTCCCGCTTGGTCGCTAGGTCGTCGCTTTGCTCCTTCCAAATCTCTGGGCTTTGCTCCTTCTGGTTTGGTCTTTTCTTTAACCTTGTGTCATGGGGCGGCGTATAAGATTTCTTCTAATTCTGAGCGAGTCATCTTTAATGTCTTGCGCGCCGTGCCATATGAAAAACCTGCGCGGCACAGGCTGGCCAATTCTTTTTCAACAACTTCAGTCGCCTCATGGCGCAGAGAAAAAGCGCCAAATCTTCTTTTCCGAACATATTTCACTGCCGCCGCAAAGTCCATATCTTCATATTGTTCAGCAAGCTCCTCTATCACTTCAACCACCATATCCGGCGCGACCCCTTTGGCTTGCAGTTTCTGGCTGGCCTTCATTTTTGAATGACCGCTTCTGATCAGCGAGGCGGCCCTGCCTTCGGCAAACAAGCGGTCATTAACAAGTTTCTGGTCGACGGTCTTTTGAACAATTTCATCAATCCAGACTTTTGCCTGAATATATAAAACTTCTGAATCAAACTCAGGTAGCCGCCTGCGAACTTTTCGATCCAGAACAAGCCGCAGATTTTTCTCCGTAGTTGCAAATCTCTGCAGGTAGTTATAAGTTGCTCGAAGGAGATATTCACGCGTCAACAACCGTTTTTTTCGTTTTTCATTATTCATAACTATAAGGTAGTATCRGAGTAGCATGACCGAAAACAGAGCCCCAAGTCACTTTATTTATCTTATCCTTCTCGCCCTCTTATGGGGGACGGCCTATATGTTTGTGAAAATTGCGCTGGAGAGCATACCGCCATTGACCATTTCTGCCGGACGCACCGTGATTGGAGCGGCAATTATATCTCTTATCGCCCTTAAAATGGGGGTGAGGCTGCCAGAAAAACTTTCAGACTGGGGCCATTGCACGATCATAGGCCTTGCGGCGGCCGTGGTGCCCTTTTTCCTGATGAACTGGGGTCTGCAATATGTTCAAAGCTCCCTTGCCGCCATATGCATGTCACTCTTGCCGCTCTTTACCATTCTTCTCGCCCATTATTTGACCCATGACGAAAAATTCAAGGCGAACAAGCTGGTGGGCATTTTTTTCGGCATCATCGGTGTGAGCAGCCTTTTTTACGGGACAATATCCGGATTGGATAGCTCAGTGAATTTGTACCTTGCCTTGTTTGCCCTGTTGCTCACATCATTTTTTTATGCCCTGTCAGGCGTACTGATCAAGAGGCTTAAGAATAAAAATCCGATCAGCACATCTTCTGCCATGTTGATTTCCTCGTCTCTTATTACCATTCCCCTTGCGCTTTTTTTCGAAGAACCTTGGATGATTTCACCAACATCTTCCGCCCTATATGCCTTATTCGCGTTGGGGATATTCTCTACAGGGATTGCAGCCCTTGTGTTGTTTCATCTGACACATTTAGCTGGCGCGAGTTTCGTTTCTCATAGCACGTACATGCTGCCGCTTGTCGGCATAGCATCCGGATATATCTGGCTGGATGAACCCTTGAAAATCACCTATGTCATATCCGTATTATTTATTTTCACAGGCATTTTCCTTGCTGAAAAAAACACATTAAAAATACCCCGCTAAAATACCTGACCAAATAGCTCAACAGAATAAGATTTAAAAAATAAGTTGGAAAGTGATATAACACCCTATAAAATAGCCGTAAAAAAATTATGTGATCGGGCTAAATTTGAAATAAAACCCTTGCGATACCGCCAGACAAAATGTATCGAAGATGAAAGAACTGTAATAGGGAGACAAGCTGATATGGTTTGTACCTGATGAAGTGGTGAACCTATCCACATTACAATGTGAGTGATTTTAAACATATATGCGCAAAGTTTTACCGACACAAGACCCTACTCTTCCCCGCAGGTTTGCTGATTTCGGCACCCTTTTGGAAGCTATTGAGTATGCCGCAGGTGGTATTCGAGGTTTGAATTTTTATTCCCCCAGGGGCGAACTTGAGACCAGCATCACTTTTTCCGAAATCTGTAAAAAAGCTCAGGAAATTGGCCGGCGCTTCATCCATTTCGGCATTAAAAAAGGCTCCCGCGTGGCCTTGATCGCCGAAACAAGTGATGAATTTGTCTGTTATTTTATCGGCTGCCAGTATGCCGGGCTGTTGCCGGTTCCATTGCCTTTGCCCACATCATTCGGGGGGCGCGAGGGATATACCAGCCAGCTTAATCAGCAAATGAAAAGCTGCGGCGCATCCGTGGCTATTTCCGCCTYCTATATGTTACCATTGCTGGATGAAGCCACCTCGGGCCTGAAARTGAAGTTCGTCGGAACCTCGACCACATTCGAAGAACAATCCTCGGTAAAAGACATTAAATTTATTCCGTTGCATGTCGCAAAACCAGAAGATCTGGCCTATTTGCAATATTCATCCGGCAGCACACGTTTCCCTCACGGCGTTTCCGTGACCCATAAATCATTAATGGCAAACAGTTATGGTATTGGCTATGTCGGCATGGATCTGAACGAAAATGATCGGGTTGTATCCTGGTTGCCCTTTTATCATGATATGGGGCTGGTCGGCACATTGCTGTCCCCCATTGCCAATCAGGTCACAACAGATTATTTAGCGACCGAGGCTTTTGCCCGCCGCCCTTTACAGTGGCTCAAACTGATTTCACGGAACAAAGGCACCCTCGCCTATAGTCCGACTTTCGGCTATGATATCTGCGCACGCCGCGCGAGTCCCACCACCATAGCCGAACTGGATTTATCGAGCTGGCGCGTGGCGGGAATTGGCGGCGATATGATCCGCGCTGATGTCTTGACACAATTTCAGGAAACTTTCAAAGATGTCGGTTTCAGAAGCACGACTTTCCTGCCAAGCTATGGCCTTGCGGAATGTACGCTTGCCGTTAGCTTCGCCCCATTGAATACCGGCTTTGAGATTGATCTGGTGGATGAGAAAGTCTTAACCGGCGAAGAAAAATACCTGAAAGAGCTTAAGGTAAACGGCAGCGGGATCAATTATCGCGGCGTYGTCAACTGCGGGGTGCCTATTCCTGAATATGAACTTGAAATTCGGGATGATAATAATTGTGACCTCGGGGAATATCAAATTGGCCGGGTCTGCGTTCGCGGAACCAGTGTTATGGTTGGATATTTTCAGGATCAAGNNMGSCCANYWSAMCWWTKTCTTCAACTTCTGCAATAGTAACTTTGCCGGCAGTTGCCATCATCGGATTAAAATTCCTTGCGGTTTTACGATAAATCAAATTACCTTCGGTATCACTTTTCCATGCTTTAATGATTGAAATATCAGCCTTCAAGCCGGTTTCCATCATATAAGTTTCGCCATCAAATTCCTTATGTTCCTTGCCGTCGGCAATTATGGTTCCAACACCGGTCTTCACGAAAA
>NVVM01000081.1 GCA_002402225.1 Alphaproteobacteria bacterium | reverse complement strand
GGTTGCGGATTTCGCGCTGGTGCGGGCCGATGGCGGCGTTAATCGGGAAGTGGCCGATCTGGCTCTTGAGATGCTCGAAGTTGACAAGCGCGGCCTTGATTCCATGGATCACAAATATCTGAAATGTATCGGGGTAAATTATAATGGCGGGCCGGTCGGCATAGAAACACTGGCGGCGGCTCTGTCTGAGCCAAGGGACGCCATTGAGGAAATTATCGAGCCTTACCTCATTCAGACGGGTTTGGTTCAGCGCACCCCGCGCGGGCGTATGCTGTCGCCTCAGGGGTTTGACCATATTAAGGTAACAATGCCCCAAAATTTAACCAAAAAACCGCAGAAATCGCAAATGAATTTGCTTGAGGAGTAAAATGGCTGAATTTTCGCCACATTCTGGCTTTATCAAGAACAGGCAGCATATTTTGCCCCTGCGTGTTTATTATGAGGACACGGACGCAGGCGGGGTGGTTTATCATGCCAACTACTTAAAATATATGGAACGTGGACGGTCAGATATGATAAGAAACCTTGGGATAAGCCAAGAAGAAATGTTAAAATTTTTAGAACCGGGTGACATTAAATTTGTGGTGATCCGGTCGGAAGTTGATTATGTCAAACCGGCCAAACTGGATGATGAGATTACTGTTCATACTAATGTGTCCAAATTGGGCAAAGCGAGCCTTGTCATGGAACAGGAAATACACCGGTCAGATGAGATATTGGCGAAAGGTATCATAAAGGTTGCCGCTTTGAATGAAGAGAATAAACCAGCAAGATTGCCGACGAAAATACTAGAAAAAATCAATGAAGTGACTGAGGAATAGGGACAGGAATGCAACAGGAAAATGTTGGAAATGCCGTTGATATAGTGGATTTAGGGTCAAATATACCGGACTTTTCCATGTGGGGCATGTTTATGCAGGCTGACTGGATTGTGCAATCGGTGATTCTGGTATTATTGGGATCGTCATTATGGTGCTGGGCCATAATTTTTGACAAAATCAAACGTATTCGGCGCGTCCTGTCACAGGCCGATACCTTTGATGCGGAATTCTGGTCTGGAAATTCTCTGGAAGACCTTTATGGCCGGGTAAAGAAAAATCCAGACCACCCCTTGGCTGCCGTATTCGTTGCCGCCATGCGGGAATGGCAGCGTTCTGTTGGGACGGGCAATGATGTTAAGCTGGGTACAGGGCTTCAGGATAGAATTTACCGCGTTATGCGGGTGACCGTGAACCGTGAAATGGAACGGCTTGAAGGTTATTTGAGTTTTCTTGCGACGGTTGGCTCTACGGCCCCTTTTGTGGGATTATTTGGCACGGTGTGGGGGATTATGAACAGTTTTGAGAGTATTGCCATCAGCCAAAATTCATCGCTGGCCGTTGTCGCGCCCGGTATCGCGGAAGCTTTATTCGCTACCGCTCTGGGTCTGGTTGCCGCTATTCCTGCCGTTGTGGCCTATAATAAAATCAGTAACGATTTGGGCCGCTATGCCAATAGGCTGGAAGGCTTCGCTGATGAATTTRGCACCATCCTGTCCCGCCAATTGGATGAGGAGCAACATTGATGCAAGGTCACGGCGGAAATAAACCTTCGACCTTTCGCCGCAGGCATAAGCCCATGAGCGAGATTAATGTGACGCCCTTTGTGGATGTGATGCTTGTATTATTGGTGGTCTTTATGGTGGCCGCGCCATTGTTGACTGTTGGAGTGCCTGTGGATCTACCCAATTCTGCGGCCAAGGCCCTGCCGGAGAATACCAAACCACTGTCCCTGACCATTGACAGGAACGGCAAAATATATCTTCAGGACGAGGCCATTGAACTTAGTGAGCTGGTACCGCGCCTAACGGTCATTTTCTCGGGTCGCAAAGATGACAGAATTTACATTCACGGGGACAGCGCCGTGGATTACGGGACTGTTATGAAAGTGATGGGCCAGATGAATGGAGCCGGCTTTTCCCGCGTTGCCCTCGTAACAGATACGGAGAATTAAGGTAAATTGCGTGATGCGCTTATTATATCTCTGGTTTTTCATGTGGTGATTATCACGGTAGGCATGCTTGGCCTGCCTATGTTCAGCCGAGAGAAGCCGACACAGATGAAGGTCATTCCCGTTGAAATGATCAGCATCGGTGAGGTGACGAAACTTGTGGCTCAGGAAAAGAAACCTGACCCTGCGACAAAAAAAAYGCCACCAAAGAAGAAAACGCCAGAGCGAAAAGTCGAAATGCCGCCGCCGCCGCCTAAATTGGCCTCAAACATGCCCTTGCCGGATATGGCCACAAAGCCAAAGAAGGTAAAAAAGAAAGCTGAGCCTAAAAAAACGGCTCCGGAAATGGCAAATCGCGCACCAAAAATCACGCCGAAAAAAAAACCGAGCCGATTTAACAGCGGGAAATTATCCGCACTTTTGGATAAACGCGAAGAGGCACAACCAAATATTTTAGAACTGCTAAAGGATAAGAAATTTGGCGAGGAAAAAGTGATCAGCATGGTTGATGTGCGCCAGCAGACCCTGAGCATCATTGATGCCGTGGGCCAGCATATTTTCAACAATCAATGTTGGAATATCCCCGCAGGGGCCAAAGGTGCCGAAGGACTTGTTGTGACTATTCAAGCCCGTCTCAGCCCGGATGGTAAATTGATTGGGTCGCCAAAGGTGCTTGAAAGTCGGCGCATGACCATGCCGGGTCAGGAATTTTTCAGGACAGCGGCAGAAAGCGCCCTCAGAGCTGTTCGAAAATGTGCCCCATATGATTTTTTGCCTAAGGAGCAATATAATTTATGGCGGGAATTGGATATCGTATTTGATCCGGAATATGCCATAAGTGGATAAATGTTACATATAAAATATAGATGGAGTTGCACGTGAGGTTATTAAAAATATTGAAGTTGGTGACGGCTGGCTTTGCGCTATTGACATTTATGGTAACATCGCCCGCAGCGGCAAGGATTGTGGTTGATGTTAATCGGGGGCATGCAGATCCGTTGCCCATTGCGATTACGGACTTGGTGGGCAGTGAAAACGATATTGTCTCTGGCGGTTCCGTCAAGGATTATGGCCAGCGCATCGCCCTTGTGATTAAGGCAAATCTGACCCGGTCCGGTCTGTTTCGTTCGATTGATCCCGAAGCCTTTATCAGATCCGGAACGATTGAGGAAAATCTTCGAAATCCGAATTTTAATAACTGGAAAGCCATTGGTGCCCATGCCTTGATGAATGGATCTATCTCTTTGCAGGAAGATGGTCGGCTGAAGGTGGAGTTCAGGTTATGGGATGTTCTTGGTACGAACCAGATGACGGGCCTGCGATATTTTACATCGCCGAAAAACTGGCGGCGCATTGCGCATTTAATCTCAGATGCTATTTATAAGCGTATGACGGGGGAAAGCGGTTATTTTGATACTCGGGTGGTCTATATTTCGGAAAGCGGAATCGCCACGCAAAGAGTGAAGCGGCTCGCCATTATGGATCAGGATGGCTATAATCATATTTTTCTGACCAATGGCAAAAATCTGGTGCTGACCCCGCGTTTTTCACCAACCGCGCAGGAAATCACGTATCTGTCCTATCATAATGATGATCCGCGGGTATATCTGTATAATATAGACAGCGGCAAGCAGGAGATCCTTGGGGATTTTCCGGGTATGACTTTTGCCCCGCGTTTCTCGCCGGACGGCAATAAAGTGATTATGTCACAGGCCTATAAGGGGAATTCCGATATTTATGTCATGGAGCTGAGAACCCGAAAAATTCAGAGGTTGACCAGCCATACGGCTATCGATACCTCGCCCAGCTATTCACCTGATTCGCGCTTTGTTACCTTTAATTCGGACAGGGGCGGTAGCCAGCAGATCTATGTCATGAGTTCTAAGGGAAAAAATATCAAACGCATTAGTTTTGGAAAAGGCCGATACAGCACCCCGGTTTGGTCACCCAGGGGGGATTTGATTGCCTTCACACGTCAATATAAGGGCAAGTTTTATATCGGCGTTATGCGTCCGGATGGTAGCGGGGAGCGGCTTTTATCTGAGAGTTTCCTTGATGAGGGGCCAACCTGGTCGCCCAATGGCCGCGTGATTATGTTCTTTCGGCAGCAGCCTTATGATAATAAAGGACGCGGCGGAGAGACACAATTATGGACGGTGGATTTAACGGGTTACAACGAAAGACAGATGATAACGCCGTTAGATGCGTCAGATCCTGCATGGTCCCCCTTGATTAGATAAATGGTTCTGTTATAGTTCCGCAGGATTGCATAATAAATTAGAATTTATTTGAAATATGCATTCGCCAGTTCTTGAGGGGAATGGCATTTCATCGGTTAGAAAAAATATTAAGTTACGTGGAAGGACCACTAAATGCTGGAAAAAATGAATAGCGTAAAATACTGGGCCCTGATTGGCTCTGCTTTATTATTAAGTGCTTGCGCAAATACAAATACAGGTACTGTCCCTGTAACGCCGACGGAACCCGTTGCCGTCGAAACAGAAGAGCCCGTGGTGGCAAGCCCGTCCGAAACTGTAGATGTTGAAACCGTGATGGAAGATCCTGCAACGCAGTCATCACTTGATACGGCGTCCGGTAATTCGGTAGCTTATTTCGGATATGACCGTTATGACCTTTCTTCTGATGCCCGCGCAGCTTTGCAGGCACAAGCGGCTTGGCTGCAAACGCACGCTGCGGTAAAAATTACCGTAGAAGGCCATTGTGATGAGCGCGGAACACGGGAATATAACTTGGCTCTTGGTGATCGCCGGGCAAATTCTGTGAAGAATTATCTGGTGGCGCTGGSTGTKKRTYSSTSYYGTATTCACACGGTGAGCTATGGCAAAGAWCGTCCTGCTGTAACCGGTTCCGGTGAGACATCATGGTCAAAAAATCGCCGCAGTTATACGCGCGTAAATTAATAGTCTGATATTTAAACTATACCCGCGCGCTTATAATGGCTGCGCGGGTATTTTTATGTCTTTACGATCTGGAGCAATTGATGAATAAAATTACTTTTTTATGTTTCAAAGAATTTAAACGGTTTTGCTTGATGGGGGTTATGGTGGTCTTCACATCAGCGAGCCTGCCTGATATTGCACAGGCGCAGACCGTGTCAAAACGGCTTGAAATTATTGAAAAGCAGTTAAAGGCTGTTCAGAGAAAAGTTTTTACGCCGGGCAGTAAATTTCCGCAGCAATCAGGTGAGCAAACGGGCGATTCAGGATCAATGACCCCTCGCAGTAATATCAAATTCGCTGATATTGAGGCGCGGATCTCTCAAATGGAAACCCAGCTCCGCCAGCTTACAGGCCGTGTTGAGGAAGGTAATTTTCAGCTGGATAACCTGAAGCAACAATTGGAAATCATGTCGCGCGATTATGAGTTTCGATTTAAAGAATTGGAAACATTAAAATTTGGAAAATCTGGAAAATCTGGAGAATTCGGCGCAGGACAACCCGTTGCCGCAGAAGATACGGCAACAAATAAAACGGCGGATATTCTGCCCGCAGGTACGGTGCAGCAAAAATATCGCTATGCACAAAAACTGGTTACCACGGGACAATATGCCAAAGCCGAAGCAGCGCTGAGCGAATTCATTAAAAATTATCCAGAGGACTCATTGGCCGGTAATGCCCAATATTGGCTGGGCCAGACTTATTATGTCCGTAAAATGCATACCAAGGCCACCCGCGCTTTCCTGGAAGGCTATAATAAATATCCAAAAAGCGTGAAAGCACCGGCATTTTTATTGAAAATCGGCATGTCTCTGAATGCCATGGGGGAAAAGAAAGATGCCTGCGATGCTTACCGTGAATTGGACAGCCGATTCCCGGATAGCCTTGAAAGCAAAAAAACGCGCCCCGCCGAAGCAAGGCGCGCAGGATGTAATTAATACAGAATTTTATAAATATGCATGATGCCATTACATCTTCTGAATTTTCAAATCTGCTTTGCGCCGTTTTTCCGGTGGCATCACCAAAACCTGGCCCAAAATCTAGCCCAAAATCTGATCTGAAATATGGAAGCGGGATTGCGGCGGCGGTCTCTGGCGGTGCAGATAGCCTTGCCCTGACTTTATTGCTTGGGCAATGGTGCAAATCAAATGATGTGGCCCTGACCGCTTTAACCGTTGATCATGGGCTAAGGCCCGAAGCAAAAGACGAAGCTTTGCAAATTGGACGATGGCTAAAAAAATATGATATTCGCCATGTGGTGTTGAACTGGCAAGGGGCTAAACCAAGCCGAAATATTCAGGATCGTGCCCGCATAGCCCGGTATCAACTGATGGGAGAATGGTGTCAGAATAATGATGTGAATAATCTGTTTCTGGGGCATCATGAGGGGGATCAGGCGGAAACATTTCTCATTCGGCTGTTCAGGGGCAGTGGTGTTGATGGTCTGTCTGCCATGCGGGGAAAATCGGATTTTCCCGTTCCTTTGGCGCGGCGCGGCGATGTTCATTTATGCCGCCCTTTTCTTGGCGTGACCAAAAAACGTCTGGAGGCAACTTTGCGCCAAATGGATCAGCCCTGGATAGAAGACCCCAGTAATCAGAATGAAAGCTATACGCGTATCAAAGTGCGCAAAATGTTACGGGATAGCGAAATTGACGGGCTGAACGCGCAACGTATGGCGCAAACAGCCACCAGAATGGGCCGCGTGCAATCTTTGTTGCAGAGCATGACGGCGGGGTTAACGCAGGAAGCCGTGACGGTTTACCCTGAAGGCTATATGCGGGTGAATATGGCCAGGCTCATGTCTGCTCACGAAGAAATAGCGCTGCGTTGTTTATCCTCATTGGTTAAGAAAATCAGTGGCAGTAGATATATCCCGCGATTTTCCCGTGTGGAAGCCTTATACAAYAATCTGAAACAGGTGGATTTTTCTGGCCAGACATTGGGCGGGTGCCTTGTGTCCCCTGTTAAGGAAACATCAGGGGCTGATCATATTATTATCAGTCGGGAGATTGCGGCCATTGAGCATAAGGCAGCTCTGGGAAATTGCGGCCCATATTTATGGGATCAGCGTTTTGAAATAGATAGTATTGACGGGGCCAGAATTGTGAAAAAACTTGAACTGGCAGAATGGCGCCGGTTATGTTCAGATTACCCTGATCTGAAAAAACTGAAACTGCCGAAAAAAATTCTTTATAGCCTGCCTTGTATGATTTTGATGAATGGTGATGTGATATTGCCCAATTTCATACCGGGTTTTGAAGAAAAAGGGTTTAAGGCTATTTTCCGTTCTGGATATGAAAAAAACGGGCTGGATATGAAAAAAACGGGCTGGATATGAACAAAACAGGGCATAATGATGGGTAAATGCTAAAAATAGGCGAGATAAGTGAAAATAATGCGATAAAAAGCCATTGTTAACTTGTTTGGGAGTAAAAAAGCCTTATTTATGGGGTCAACATATAAAATGAAATTTGCGAATAATAGACTGATCATTGAAAGACACATGAAATATGGGACGTAATATTGCTTTATGGGCGATTATAATAATTTTGCTTTTGGCCCTTTATTCCGCTCTGAATGGCGGTGCGCGTCAGGCGGCAAGCACGGAAATAGATTTTTCCACTTTCCTTGACAGGGTAGAAGCCGGTCAGGTCATTAAAGTTACCATTAAAGGGCAGGATATTACTGGTGAATATGGTGCCGGCAGCACAGGCAAGTTTCATACTTATGCGCCTGAATATCCAAATCTTGTTGAAAATTTACGAACCAAAGGGGTTATTATTACGTCTGAACCTGAATCGCAGGGTGGATTTTTAAGTATATTCCTCGGTTGGCTGCCAATGATTTTGCTGATTGGTGTGTGGATATATTTCATGCGGCAAATGCAGGGCGGCGGCGGCAAGGCTATGGGCTTTGGTAAATCCAAGGCGAAGCTGCTGACGGAGACCAAAGGACGGGTGACCTTTGATGATGTGGCCGGTATCGATGAAGCCAAAGAAGAATTAGAAGAAATTGTTGAATTCCTGCAAGATCCGCAAAAATTTGAACGGCTCGGCGGCACAATTCCCAAAGGGGCCTTGCTTGTGGGCCCGCCCGGCACCGGTAAAACATTGCTTGCCCGCGCCATCGCAGGTGAGGCAAACGTGCCGTTTTTTACCATTTCAGGCTCTGATTTTGTTGAGATGTTTGTCGGCGTTGGCGCAAGCCGGGTGAGAGATATGTTTGAACAGGCCAAAAAAAATGCGCCTTGCATCATTTTTATAGATGAGATTGACGCCGTAGGCCGTCACAGGGGCGCAGGCCTTGGCGGCGGGAATGATGAACGGGAACAGACCCTTAATCAGCTGCTTGTGGAAATGGACGGCTTTGAGGCAAACGAAGGCGTTATTCTTGTTGCCGCAACAAACCGTCCTGATGTTCTGGACCCGGCGTTACTGCGTCCCGGCCGGTTTGATCGTCAGGTTGTGGTGTCAAATCCGGATATTACCGGCCGCGAGAAAATCCTGCAGGTTCATCTCAAGAAAACCCCAAAGCTGGCCGCCGATGTGAATGTTCGCACATTGGCCCGCGGCACACCCGGTTTTTCGGGCGCGGATCTTGCCAATCTTGTTAATGAGGCGGCTCTTCTTGCGGCCCGTAAAGGCAAGCGTGTGATMWKYRYGRSYGATTTYGAWGAAGCMAAAGATAARGTMATGATGGGYRCTGARCGWCGCTCKATGGYSATGACGGAAGANNAGAAAANNRMMTRACRGCMTWYCAYGAGGSKGGTCAYGCYTTGGTKGCRRTWMAWTGYCCKGCYTCWGAYCCKATTCATAAGRYRACKATTATTNCNCGCGKSSKCGCGCNTTGGNTATGGTGATGCGTTTGCCGGAACGGGATAATTATTCATATGCACGGGAGAAAATGCATGCTGACCTTGCGGTGGCAATGGGCGGACGTGTTGCGGAAGAGATTTGTTTCGGCTTTGATAAAGTGTCCTCCGGGGCCTCTAGTGATATTTCCATGGCGACCAGTCTGGCCCGTAACATGGTGACAAAATGGGGCATGAGTGAAAAGCTTGGATTGCTTCAATATGGCGAAAATCAGGAAGAGGTTTTCCTTGGACACTCCGTCACGCGCAGTCAAAATATTTCGGGCGCTACGGCAAAAATAATAGATGAAGAAATCCGCCGGCTTGTTGATGAAGGCTATCAGCATGCCAAGAAAATATGTACGGATCATCGGGATTTATTGGATAATCTGGGCAATGCTTTGCTGGAGTATGAAACGCTTACCGGCGAAGATATTAATAATATTATCGCTGGCAAGGATATTCATAAGGATTTGTCTGGTGATGATGACAATTCCAAAGATAAACCGCATGAAGGCTCAGTTCCAAGTGCAGGCCCAAGTGAAGGCCCAAGTGAAGCTAGTGCGCCTGATAACGATAAAGGCGGCAATGTTGATGCCGACCCGGTGCCTGAAAATTAATCAATGCCGAATATGGATAAAAGTAAAATTTACTTGCAGCCTCTGGGAATTCTCAGGGGCTGTAATGCTATAGAGGCGGTAAAGGCGGGGCATGCCCGATGGCTGGCTGGCGGGCCGCTGGCTTTTACTATTGCCAAAATTATATTTCGTGAATCAGCGTTGCGGATATCTACGGAATTAATGCCTGTTGTGGAACTTGACAAATATATAAGCAAATTGGTGGTGTTTCAGCAGGATAGTCTTTTATCTCAGCTTGATAATATTTGTCAGAAGCGGCGCCACTTTCAGGAAGGTCGGCCTTTACTTCAGGGTATTGTCAATGTGACACCGGACAGTTTCTCTGATGGCGGGCAATATAATCAACGCGCCCTTGCGGCATCCCGCGCCAGAGAATTGATTGCTGAGGGCGCGGATATTATAGATATCGGCGGCGAGTCTACGCGGCCCGGCGCGCAGAAAATCTCCGTTGAAGAGGAATTAAGCCGCGTTATTCCGGTCATCGAAAGCCTGTCGGATATTTCTGTACCGATATCCATTGATACGCGTAATGCAAAAGTCATGGCGGCGGCGCTGAAGGCGGKCGCGACGATGGTCAATGATGTGAGCGCCCTCTGCCATGATGAAAAGTCGTTGGCTGTTGTCGCCGCATCGGATTGCCCTGTCATTTTGATGCATGCTCAGAACCAGCCGGATAATATGCAGGATAACCCCCGGTATGATGATGTGGTGCTTGATGTTTATGACTTTCTGGAACGCAGGGTGGAAATCTGCCTAGCTTCAGATATTGAGCGCAGCAGAATAATCATTGATCCGGGTAYTGGCTTTGGCAAAACAGTTGAACATAATATCGATTTGTTGGCCAATTTGTCCCTGTTCCACGGTTTGGGCGTTCCCATATTGCTTGGCGTGTCCCGAAAGAGCTTCATTGGCCATATTTGCGGCGGCGAAGGGGCG
>NVVM01000080.1 GCA_002402225.1 Alphaproteobacteria bacterium | reverse complement strand
CAAGCCGATGATTTCGATTTCGTCAGAAACATTCACAACGCCACTTTCGATACGGCCCGTAACAACGGTACCACGACCGGAAATTGAGAACACGTCTTCGATGGGCATCAAGAAAGGCTGATCAATAGGACGATCAGGCTGTGGAATGTATTCATCAACCGCCTTCAGCAATTTCAAAATGGATTCTTTACCGATCTCATCGTCGCGACCTTCAAGGGCAGCCAAAGCGGAGCCCATGATGATGGGAATATCGTCGCCGGGGAAATCATATTTAGAAAGCAGCTCCCGCAGCTCCATTTCCACCAGATCCAGCAGCTCTTCGTCGTCTACCAGGTCCACTTTATTCATGAACACCACGATAGCCGGTACGTTTACCTGACGGGCAAGCAAAATATGCTCGCGGGTCTGGGGCATCGGGCCATCAGCCGCATTCACAACCAATATCGCCCCGTCCATCTGCGCCGCACCCGTGATCATATTCTTAACATAATCCGCATGGCCCGGRCAATCAACATGGGCATAATGACGCGCMTCAGTCTCATATTCAACATGGGACGTCGATATCGTRATCCCCCGCTCACGCTCTTCAGGYGCCTTGTCAATATTCGCAAAATCAACAAACTCYGCACCACCAAATTCCGCAAGCACTTTCGTGATCGCTGCCGTCAAGGTCGTCTTGCCATGATCAACATGCCCGATTGTCCCGACGTTACAATGCGGCTTATTTCGTTCAAACTTCTCTTTAGCCATTTTTCTAGTCCTTCTCACTTATATTCAAGCGTCTCGCTTTTTCCTCACGAGAAAAGTTAGTTTCAAATTWAATNMWKNNNTTACGCAAAYTGYTCTTTWANCTTWTNCTACYTCACTTTGAGGCACCTCAGCATAATGGTCGAACTGCATAGAGTATGTCGCCCGCCCCTGACTGAAAGACCGCAATTGATTCACATAACCAAACATATTGGCCAGCGGCACTTTTGCGGAAATTACGGTATTTGGTCCGCGCGTTTCAGATCCTGAAATCTGACCACGACGAGATGAAATGTCACCAATCACATCACCCATATAATCTTCCGGAGTCACAACTTCGACTTCCATCATTGGCTCCAAAATCTTAATGCCCGCCTGCCTTGCAGCTTCGCGCATACCGGCCCGGCCAGCGATTTCAAACGCCATTACAGAACTATCAACATCATGGTAAGCCCCGTCAGTCAGACGAATGCTAAAATCAATAATCGGAAAGCCGATCAAGGCACCCGTTGCCGCGATGTCTCTAATGCCTTTTTCAACACCGGGGATATATTCTTTTGGAATATTACCGCCCTTGATTTCGTCATGAAAAAGAATGCCTGAACCACGCTCACCTGGCGTGATGGTAAATTTAATACGACCAAACTGACCAGAACCACCAGATTGTTTCTTGTGGGTATAATCAATATGAGCTTCCCGCGCGATAGATTCGCGATAAGCCACTTGCGGTGCGCCAACATTCGCCTCAACRYYGAATTCRCGWCKCATRCGATCAACCAGAATRTCRAGRTGAAGCTCRCCCATWCCSGMRATMAYSGTCTGGCCRCTTTCYTCRTCTGARSRAACCCGGAAASWWGGATCTTCYTKMGCMARACGGKYCAGMGCSATACCCATTTTTTCCTGGTCTACTTTGGTCTTTGGCTCAACAGCAACAGAAATAACCGGATCTGGAAATTCCATACGCTCCAGAACGATCTGCTTAAGACTATCACACAAAGTGTCGCCCGTTGTCGTCTGTTTAAGCCCGCAAAGCGCCACAATATCACCCGTGTGCGCCTCTTTAATATCTTCGCGAGAGTTGGAATGCATTTGCAGCATACGCCCAACTTTCTCTTTGCGGCCCTTAACAGAATTAATAACCATCGTTCCCGCTTCTAACGTTCCGGAATAGATACGCGCAAAAGTCAAGGTACCCACAAATGGATCCGTCATCACCTTAAAGGCCAAAGCAGAGAAAGGTGCATCATCCGATGCCGGACGAGACATAAAGTCGTCACTATCAACGGCAACACCTTCAACGTCTTTAATATCAAGCGGCGATGGCATAAAATCAACAACAGCATCCAAAAGCGTCTGAACACCTTTGTTCTTAAAGGCCGTTCCTGTCAAAACCGGAACAAAATGACCCGCAATCGTCCCCTTGCGGATCAAAGCCTTAAGCGTTTCAACAGAAGGCTCTTCACCTTCCAGATAAGCTTCCATAACGGCTTCGTCTTGCTCAACGACCATATCCAGCATCTCGGTACGGTAAGCGGCGACATCGTCAGCAATATTCGCAGGAATTGACACTTCGGAATAATTTGCCCCCATCTCCTCATCTTCCCAGATGATGCCAATATTTTTCACCAGATCCACATGGCCCTTATATTCTGCCTCAGAACCAATGGGATATTGCAGCACGAGCGCATTTGAACCAAGGCGATCCTTGATCATATCAACACAGCGGAAAAAATCCGCGCCCATCCGATCCATTTTATTAACAAAACACATGCGCGGCACATCATATTTATCAGCCTGACGCCAAACAGTTTCAGATTGCGGCTCAACACCCGCCACAGAATCAAAAACCGCGACCGCACCATCAAGCACACGCAGTGAACGCTCAACTTCAATTGTAAAGTCAACGTGACCCGGAGTATCAATAATATTGATGCGGTGATCATCCCAAAAACAGGTTGTTGCCGCAGAGGTAATGGTTATTCCACGCTCTTGCTCTTGCTCCATCCAGTCCATAGTGGCCGCGCCATCATGAACTTCACCTATTTTATGACTGACGCCGGTATAATATAATATGCGCTCTGTCGTTGTCGTCTTACCCGCATCAATATGGGCCATAATGCCGATATTGCGATAATCCTTAAGGGGAGTAGTACGTGCCATCTTTTATTAACCTTTAAACCTTCTACTACCAGCGATAATGAGAGAATGCCTTATTCGCATCTGCCATCTTATGTGTATCTTCGCGTTTCTTTACAGAAGCGCCGCGATTATTCAGCGCATCAAGCAATTCACCCGCCAGACGCTCTGTCATGGTGTTTTCATTGCGCTTGCGTGACATATCAATCAGCCAGCGGATTGCCAGAGCCTGCGCACGATCCGCCCGCACTTCGATCGGAACCTGATAGGTTGCCCCACCAACGCGGCGAGACTTAACCTCAACAGCGGGCTTGATGTTAATCAACGACTGATGAAATACTTCAATCGGATCCTGACCGGACTTGGATTTAACCATTTCAAGAGCACCATACACAATACCCTCAGCAGTAGACTTCTTACCATCAACCATGAGGTTGTTGATAAATTTAGTCAAAACCAGATCACCAAATTTTGGGTCTGGAAGTACTTTACGTTTTTCAGCAGCGTGACGACGCGACATATCTTAAATCCTTCTGGTCTCGAACACTTTTGGTCTCAGGCCTTTATTTCGGCCGTTTTGTACCATATTTAGAGCGACTTTGACGGCGGTCAGATACGCCCTGCGTATCCAAAACACCCCGAAGTACATGATAACGCACGCCCGGTAAATCTTTTACGCGGCCCCCGCGTATGAGCACAACACTATGCTCCTGAAGGTTATGACCTTCACCCGGAATATAACTTGTAACTTCAAAACCATTCGTCAGGCGCACGCGGGCAACCTTACGAAGGGCAGAGTTAGGCTTCTTAGGCGTTGTCGTATAAACACGCGTACACACACCGCGTTTTTGCGGGCAGGCTTCCAATGCCGGCACCTTAGTACGTGCGGGCTTGTCTTTGCGTGGTTTACGAACCAACTGGTTAATTGTCGGCATCTTAATTCCTTAAGTCTTATCACAATGCATACAACAAAGTGAACGGCATGCTTTTTACATAAAAAAAACAACAGAACAGGTCGAACCCGTCCCGGCCATTCACAGAATCTCTATTTTTCGTTCTCTGAGCTTTTAGGCACAGCGTTTAGACTGTTTTTGTCTACCACCTGACCTCAAAGAGTGAGCGCATACTATGTAGGGATATATGAACAGTCAAGCAAAATATCTCATCCTTTGAGCGAACAGTTCATTTTATGAAAAAAGACCGGAAAAACAGCATAAACTGTCCTTCCGGTCTGAAATTTTTACGCCTTTACTGAGAATCCCCACCTTACAATAAGAGCGCCCCTCACATTTACCTATATCAGACTGATTCTGCTGCCGCTGTATCCACAGTATTCAGAATATCAGCTTCTGGCTTGCCTTCTGCCTTAATCAGGTCATCACGATCCTTGGCCAATTGGCGGAATTCCTGCATTTTTGAGCCCGTACCAGCCGGGATCAAACGACCCACGATCACATTCTCTTTCAAGCCAACCAGATGATCGCTCTTGCCCGCGACCGCAGCCTCGGTAAGAACCCGCGTTGTTTCCTGGAATGATGCCGCAGAGATGAATGAACGCGTCTGAAGTGAAGCTTTTGTGATTCCCAGAAGAATCGGCTCCCCCTTGGCCGGCATCCTGCCAGCGGCTTCGGCCTTTATGTTGGCTTCTTCGAATTCCTCACGGTCCACCTGTTCACCCAGCAAGAAGGTTGATTCGCCAGAAGAGGTAATCTCGACCTTCTGCAACATCTGACGCACAATCACTTCGATATGCTTGTCATTGATGCCCACACCTTGAAGGCGGTAAACATCCTGAACCTCATCAACCAGATAATTGGCCAACGCCTCAACACCCATTGTCTTCAAGATATCATGGGGCGCAGGATTGCCGTCAATGAGATATTCGCCGCGCCGGATAAAATCGCCTTCCTGAACAGAAATATGCTTGCCCTTGGCAATCAAATATTCCGCCGGGCTCGCATCTTCATCCTTCGGACGAATGCTGATACGGCGTTTGTTTTTATAATCCCGGCCAAATTCAACATAACCATCGATATCCGCAATAATAGCATGATCTTTAGGCCGGCGGGCTTCGAATAATTCCGCCACACGCGGCAGACCACCGGTGATGTCCTTGGTTTTGGAAGCTTCGCGCRGAANRYGMGCNWRYCRSWTYWSSYGSWTGAACCTCATCCCCGTCATTTACGGACAGAATGGCACCAACGGACATGAAATAGCGGGCCTCAGTCCCATTGGTCAGCTCGACAACTTCATCATTGTCATCACGCAATGTAATGCGTGGACGCAGGTCAGAACCTTTTGGCTGCGAACGCCAGTCAATAACAACTTTACTGGCAATACCCGTCGCTTCATCAATATTTTCACTGATGGAAACACCTTCCATCAAATCAACGTAACGGACAAGGCCGCCGCGCTCTGTGATGATGGGCAAAGTATAGGGATCCCATTCCACAAGCTTGTCGCCATGAATGACCGTTTCGCCGTCATCTTTGAACAGATGCCCCCCAAAGGGCACTTTATATGTGACCCGCTCACGGCCCTCTTCATCAACGATGACAACTTCCATGTTACGGCTCATGACAACCAGACGACCTTTTGAATCCTTAACCACGTTACGGTTCAAGAGTTTAATCTTACCGTCATGGGAGGCTTCATGGGTTGACTGCTCAGACACAGATGAGGCCGTACCACCAATATGAAAGGTTCGCATGGTCAACTGAGTGCCCGGCTCGCCAATAGACTGGGCCGCAATAACACCAACTGATTCACCCAAATTCACCGGGATACCCCGCGCCAAATCACGGCCATAACATTTACAACAAATGCCACCGCGCGTCCCGCAAGTCAATGCAGAGCGAACCTTGACGATGGCAACGCCGGATTTTTCAACGATTTCGATCGTTTCTTCTTCCAAATGCGTACCGGCTTCAACAATAACATCCCCGCTAACGGGGTCTTTAATATCCACAGCCGCGCAGCGACCCAGAATACGATCCCCCAAGGAGACAATCACGTCACCGCCGTCCGCAACTTCATTAATATCGATGCCTTCCAGCGTACCGCAATCTTCTTCAACCGTGACACAATCCTGTGACACATCCACAAGGCGGCGGGTAAGATACCCCGAGTTCGCCGTTTTCAACGCCGTATCCGCAAGGCCCTTACGCGCCCCATGGGTGGAGTTGAAATATTCAAGAACACTCAGCCCYTCTTTAAAGTTRGARATAATCGGYTTTTCAATRATCTCRCCAGAYGGTTTGGCCATCARRCCGCGCATMCCSGCAAGCTGTTTCATCTGCGCCGCAGAACCACGSGCRCCGGAATCRGCCATCATAWAGATAGAGTTRATATCNAAGNGTCCGGCCATTYTCATCRACACCGGTTTTSGARATTTCYGCCATCATGGCATCRGCCACWYKRTCRGTACATTGYGACCAGGCATCSACMACYTTRTTRTATTTYTCSCCCTGCGTAATCAGACCCTGATTATACTGGGCTTCRAATTCCTTCACAGCSGCAGTTGTYTCRTYWATCATGCCWWCTTTGGCATCMGGWATGATCATATCATCCTTACCAAAGGAGATACCCGCATTACAGGCTTCGCGGAAACCAAGGCGCATAATAGCATCGGCAAATAACACGGTCTCTTTCTGACCCGCATGACGATAAACCGTATCAATGATGGCAGAAATATCCTTTTTGGTCAGATTATGATTAATCAGATCAAACGGAATATTAGGATGTTTCGGCAAATGGCTGGCCAGCAGCATACGGCCCGGCGTACTTTCCACACGAACCGTAATCGGATTAAGGCTTTCATCCACCGTATGATAGCGGGTGGTAATCTTGCTGTGCAGGGTAATAACCTTGTTAAATAACGCCTGTTCAATTTCCACCATATCAGAGAAAACCATACCTTCGCCCGGCTCACCCACTTTATCGAGSGTAATATARTARAGRCCCAGAATAATATCCTGYGACGGYACAATGATSGGCTTACCGTTWGAGGGGCTKARRATRTTRTTGGTSGACATCATCAAGACACGGGCTTCGAGCTGTGCTTCCAGGCTAAGCGGTACATGAACCGCCATTTGATCCCCGTCAAAGTCAGCATTAAAGGCCGCGCAAACCAAGGGGTGAAGCTGTATGGCTTTACCCTCGATCAGCACAGGTTCAAATGCCTGAATACCAAGCCTGTGGAGGGTCGGCGCGCGGTTAAGCAAAATCGGATGTTCGCGAATAACCACATCCAGCACGTCCCATACTTCGCGGCGTTCTTTTTCCACAAGTTTCTTGGCCTGTTTAATGGTCGTCGCAATACCCAGCTTGTCAAGACGCGCATAAATAAATGGCTTGAATAGCTCAAGAGCCATTTTCTTCGGCAGGCCGCATTGATGAAGCATCAGTTCAGGCCCCACAACGATCACGGAACGACCAGAATAAWCCACGCGCTTACCCAGAAGATTTTGACGGAAACGTCCCTGCTTGCCTTTCAGCATATCAGACAGGGATTTCAAAGGACGCTTATTACCGCCCGTAATAACCCGGCCCCGGCGACCATTGTCAAATAAGGCATCGACAGCTTCTTGCAACATACGTTTTTCGTTACGCACAATAATATCCGGCGCGCGCAGTTCAATCAGACGTTTAAGGCGATTGTTCCGGTTAATCACGCGGCGATAAAGATCATTAAGGTCAGACGTGGCAAARCGCCCCCCGTCCAGCGGCACCAATGGCCGCAGTTCCGGCGGAATAACCGGCAGAATATCAAGAACCATCCATTCAGGACGATTGTCAGAWTCAAGAAAYCCTTCGATCACTTTCARMCGCTTGACGATTTTCTTGGGTTTCAGTTCAGATTTGGTCTCCGCCAATTCCTTGCGCAGGTCGGCCTGCGCCTGCTCCAGATCAACATTCTCCAGCAAAAATTTGATGGCTTCCGCGCCAATGGCGGCGGTAAAGCTGTCATCACCAAACTCTTCCTGAGCGCGGACATATTCATCTTCGGACAGAAGCTGGTTCATCTTCAAACTTGTCAGCCCGGGCTCTGTCACAATGAAATATTCGAAATAAAGCACCCGTTCCAAATCTTTCAACGTCATATCAAGCACAAGGCCAATCCGGCTCGGCAAAGATTTCAGAAACCAGATATGCGCCACAGGAGCCGCAAGTTCAATATGCCCCATACGGTCGCGGCGAACCTTGCTTAAGGTCACCTCCACGCCGCATTTCTCGCAGGTAATCCCGCGATATTTCATGCGCTTGTATTTACCGCACAGACATTCATAATCCTTCATCGGGCCGAAAATACGGGCACAAAAAAGGCCATCTTTTTCCGGCTTAAACGTCCGGTAATTGATGGTTTCAGGCTTTTTGATCTCCCCAAAAGACCATGACCTGATATGCTCGGCACTGGCAATGGTAATTTTAATGGTATCAAAAGTCTCCGGTTTTGAAACCGGGTTGAAGAAATTCATAACTTCTTGGCGCATAGCCTTTATCTCCTGTTCAGTTCCGGTTTAATCGTTGACAGTCAAAAGTTCAACATTCAGACAAAGAGATTTCATCTCTTTCACCAGAACATTGAATGATTCTGGAATACCGGCTTCGAAACTGTCATCACCGCGAACAATGGCTTCATAGACCTTTGTCCGGCCATTCACATCGTCAGATTTGACGGTTAGCATTTCCTGCAAGGTATAAGCCGCGCCATAAGCCTGAAGCGCCCATACCTCCATCTCACCAAATCTTTGACCACCAAACTGGGCTTTTCCGCCCAGAGGCTGCTGTGTCACGAGTGAATAGGGACCAATTGACCGCGCATGAATTTTATCATCAACCAGATGATGAAGCTTCAGCATATAGATGTAACCAACAGTCACTTTACGGTCAAACATTTCACCGGTACGGCCATCATAAAGATCAACCTGACCGGAAGGATCCACATCAGCCATTTCCAGCATCTCGCAGATACTTGCCTCATTAGCCCCATCAAAAACCGGCGTTGCCATGGGGATACCATCCCGCAGGTTGCCTGACATTTCAATCGTATCTTCGTCATTCAGCGGCGCGATTTCAGCATCATACTGCTCTTTGGAATAAACTTTTTTGAATTTATCCCGTAATGAATCCGCTTTTTGTTTTTCATCCGCATTGTAATCATCCAATAATGCAGATACCTGAACGCCGAGGGAGCGCGATGCCCAACCAAGGTGGGTTTCCAGAATCTGCCCCACGTTCATACGTGACGGCACACCAAGCGGATTAAGCACAATATCAACCGGCGTACCATCTTCGAGGAACGGCATGTCTTCTTGTGGCATAATTCGGGAAATAACCCCTTTATTACCATGACGTCCGGCCATTTTGTCGCCCGGTTGCAATTTACGCTTCACAGCAACAAAGACTTTAACCATCTTCAGAACGCCAGGAAGCAATTCATCACCGCGCTGCAATTTGCCGATTTTCTCTTCAAAGCGGGCTCTGAGACGATCCCGGTCTTCCTGGAATTTTTGATGTAACGCATCAATTTTTTCCATGATTTTTTCATTATCAACCGCAATCTGCCACCACAGGCCCTTACCAAGATTATCCAGCAGATCATCTGTGATATTTTCGCCTTTGGTCACGTCATTAGGCCCCTTGGCAACCACATTGCCGAGCAGCATTGGACGAAGGCGCACATAGATACTGCGATCCAGAATAGCCTGTTCGTCTTCACGGTCTTTGCTGAGCCGTTCAATTTCTTCGCGCTCGATAGCGACAGAACGTTCGTCCTTGTCAATACCATGACGATTGAAGACGCGAACCTCAACAACAGTACCGGCAACACCCGGCGATAAACGCATTGACGTATCACGTACGTCAGCCGCTTTCTCGCCAAAAATAGCCCGCAAAAGTTTTTCTTCTGGCGTCATCGGGCTTTCGCCTTTTGGGGTGATCTTGCCCACCAGAATATCGCCGGGATGAACTTCGGCACCGATATAAACGATACCCGCTTCATCAAGGTTTTTCAGACCCTCTTCGCCCACATTGGGAATATCGCGGGTGATGTCTTCGGGGCCAAGCTTGGTATCCCGCGCCATCACTTGCAATTCTTCAATATGAATAGAGGTAAAGACATCGTCTTTCACAATCCGTTCTGAAATGAGGATACTATCTTCGAAGTTATAGCCATTCCACGGCATGAAGGCCACAAGGACGTTACGGCCAAGCGCAAGCTCGCCCATATCCGTTGACGGGCCATCCGCCAGCACATCGCCGCGTTTGACAATATCGCCCACTTTGACAAGGGGGCGCTGATTAATGCAGGTATTCTGGTTGGAACGCTGGAATTTACGCAAGGTGTAGATATCCACACCGGACGTACCATCTTCCACATCTTCGCTCACCCGGATAACAATACGGCGGGCATCGACCTGATCAATGATCCCGGCCCGGTCCGCCACGATGGACGCGCCGGAATCGCGCGCCACAACCCGTTCCATACCTGT
>NVVM01000079.1 GCA_002402225.1 Alphaproteobacteria bacterium | reverse complement strand
CGGCGGCTTTCATGGCGTTCTGTCCCTAAGACATAAAGCCCGCCAGCCKCMAKRACTYTKYSTTTTTCKKCGGCNMMYYYCGSCRWKRWTCTTNTCGGCRGWTTTTTTSCGSGMMGYYTCGTCAATGTCATCAATTTCSGCYTCSAGMCGCATRTCMAGATTRCCGCCRAGCTGAATATCGGTKCCGCGYCCGGCCATRTTGGTGGCGATKGTCACCGCGTTRWACCGKCCSGCCTGCCCRATGATATAGGCTTCCTGCTCATGGAATTTTGCATTCAGMACCTTATGGACAATTTTTCGCTCATTCAGCAYATCGGACAGATATTCAGACCGTTCAATRCTGACGGTRCCRACCAGAATGGGTTGGCCGGCTTTTTGGCAAATTTCGATTTGATTGACAATGGCCTCAAATTTTTCTGTGGCTGTGCGGTAAATTTCATCGTCATCATCCTGCCGCCCAACGGGAAGATGGGTTGGGATTTCTAYAACATCAAGACCATAAATCTCGCCAAATTCCGCMGCYTCYGTGRCYGCCGTRCCGGTCATGCCGGATAATTTCGGGTAGAGCCTGAAATAATTCTGGAATGTAACAGAGGCCAGCGTTTGATTTTCCGTCTGAATTTCCACGCCTTCCTTGGCTTCCAGCGCCTGATGCAGGCCATCGGAATAACGCCTTCCTTCCATCATGCGTCCGGTAAATTCATCAATGATGATAACCTCGTTATCCTTGACGATATAATCTTTTTCGCGGGTGAATAAAGTATGCGCCTTCAGGGCCTGATTTACATGATGAACCACGGCTACATTGCCGAAATCATACATATTGTCGCCCTTGATCAATTCGTGTTTTATGAGAATCTGTTCCAGATTCTCCATCCCCTCTTCCGTTAACGAGACAGATTTTGCTTTTTCATCAACCTCATAATCTTCTGCGGCCAGCTCGGGAATGATTTTATTGACGGAGACATAAAGCTCTGACTTATCCTCGGTCGGGCCGGAAATTACCAGTGGCGTGCGCGCCTCGTCAATAAGAATACTGTCGACCTCATCCACAATGGCAAAAACAGGCGGCCTTTGAACCATGGCATCGGGATGGAATTTCATATTATCGCGCAGATAATCAAAACCAAGCTCATTATTGGTTGCATAGGTAATATCCGCAGCATAGGCGGCTTTGCGGTCTTCATCGCTCATATTCGGGACGATGCAGCCGGTGGTCAGCCCCATGAAATTAAAGACCTGTCCCATCCAGTCCGCATCACGGCGGGCCAGATAGTCATTGACGGTGACGATATGAACGCCCTTGCCSGGCAAGGCGTTCAGGTAACCRGCCAATGTGGAGACAAGGGTTTTACCCTCGCCGGTTTTCATTTCGGAAATTTTTCCGCCATTAAGRACRATCCCGCCGATGAGTTGGACATCATAATGGCGTTGACCAAGGGAGCGTTTGGCACCTTCGCGCACAGCGGCAAAGGCTTCTATCAGGAGGCTGTTAAGACTGGCCCCCTCTTTCAGGCGGCTGCGAAATTCGTCGGTTTTGGCCCGAAGCCCCTCATCAGACAGTTTCTGCATGTCTTCTTCAAGGGCATTTATCGCTATGACCTGCGGCTGCAGAGATTTGATATAACGGTCGTTGGCGGTTCCAAAAATCTTTTTGGCAATCTTAACCATTCCCAACATTTTATTTCCTTAACTCAGGTTGTGAGGCCAGTCTATAGCTTTTCTTAAACGCTATATCTTCAGGCGATAAATCTTACCTAAGAACAGATAAGAGCGTCCATGCAGTCTGTCAATGACAGATCGCCATATTGCGGTATAATAAATCATAAAGGCCATTATTTTACCAGAAGATGTGGTAAATAATGGACAATATTCTATCTGGCCGCYTATATAATGGAAAGGCTTACCAAAGGCTTGATGAAAATCATTTTAGTATGYAAAGAGAAGGCTAAGATTTAACAATGACTAAAACTAATATCATTTCCCCTCTTGCGCCAGMTGGCCTGCCGGAYTTTCTGCAAATTGACGGGGTAAAGCTGTCCACAGCGGCGACAGAGGCAAAATACCGGGGCCGGGATGATTTACTTTGTGTTTCTTTTGTTGAGGGCGGGGCGGTTGTGGCCGGCGTTTTGACGCAGTCCCGTACGGCCTCGGCACCGGTCGCGCTCTGCCGAAGACATTTGGCAACAGGAAAAATGGCCCGCGCCCTTTTGGTGAATGCGGGCAATGCCAATGCCTTTACCGGCAAAGCCGGGGACAAGGCCATGATGTCAACGGTTCATGCCCTTGCCGCCAAAATCGGTTGCGCAGCAGACGAGATTTATATTTCTTCTACCGGCGTGATCGGGGAATTGCTGGATGACCAGAAAATAAATGATCATATACAGAAAATTGTTGAAAATCTTTCGGAGGATAATTGGCCGGCGGCGGCAAAAGCCATCCTGACCACGGATACCTTTGCCAAGGGGGCGGTGCGCACCGCGCTTGTTAATGGGACTGAGGTTAAAATCAATGGATTTGCCAAAGGCTCCGGCATGATTGCGCCCGACATGGCGACCATGCTGGCTTAYGYCTTTACCGATGCGGATATATCACAGGATATATTACAGGAACTTTTGAAAGAGGCCGCCGATAAATCCTTTAATGCCATTACCGTGGATAGCGATACCTCGACATCCGATACGCTTTTGGCTTTTGCGACAGGCGCGGTTTCTGTCGGCGTGATTACGGATATTCATGATCCGGCGCTTGCGGATTTCAAATTGGCTTTTCAGGGTCTGCTCTATGACCTTGCCCATCAGGTGGTGCGCGACGGCGAAGGGGCGACAAAATTTATTGAAATTACCGTTTCGGGTGCAGAAGATGATCGTGCCGCCAAAGTCATMGCCTTCAGTATCGCCAATTCACCGTTGGTTAAAACCGCCATCGCGGGCGAGGACGCCAATTGGGGCCGCATTGTCATGGCCGTGGGCAAGGCGGGGGAGGCCGCCGACCGGGATGCCCTBRRWRTYKYMATKGGYGGYSWKMWRRTMRCYSASCRGGGMMWGSSKGYYRYMGGYTATRMYGARKCMRYYKKKRMWMASYACCTGMARGGWMRSMATRTTMWSMTSWSKGTKRATSTGGGNATYGSSGMKKGGTCGNGCSMSMGTCTGGACCTGTGACCTGACCCATGGCTATATTGATATCAATGCGGATTATCGGAGCTGAGGCATGGTTTTTCCAGAAACGATAGAGACGGCGCGGCTGATTTTGCGGCTCTTTGAGCCTAAAGACCGGGACGGGCTTGTGGAAATATTTGGCAATTGGCAGGTCACCCAATGGCTGTCCACCAATGTGCCTTTTCCCTATACGGCAAAGGATGCTGAAAAATTTATCGCGAAAGCGGATGCTGAATTCAAAGAGGGCAGCGCGTTCTGTTATGCCATAGAGGACAAGGAAACAGGCCGTCTGGCGGGCAATATAGGCCTATTTTCACCAACAGAAGAAACCGAAATTGGCTATGCATTAGGCCCGGGCTTTTGGGGGCGCGGCCTTGGCACCGAAATATTAAAAGCGGTCACAAAGGCGGCCTTTAAGACGGGAGTYATCACCCGTATTGTCGCSCAGAYGGCCMCCGAYAATATYGGGTCACAGAAGATTCTGGAGAAGGCCGGCTTTAAACAGGCCGGCATATCGCCGCCGGAATATGCGCGCTGCGGTCATACGGAGGGTTGCAGTGAATTTTATGCCCTTAGGATTGAAGACTGGAAAAATATATGAGCAAGCTTTGTCCCGACATACCAAACCGCGCTGCGGGCCCTGTGAAGCTGGTTCTGGTCTCTGCGGTGATCATGATTGATATTGATGGCCGTATTTTGCTGGCCCAAAGACCCAAGGGCAAAAGCATGGCCGGCCTGTGGGAATTCCCSGGCGGCAAGRTCGAGSCCGGSGAAACMCCGGAGCGGGCGTTAATCCGCGAATTGACCGAAGAACTCAATATCGATGTGACCGAGGCGTGCCTCGCGCCTTTCGTTTTTGCCTCCCATACTTATGAAGATTTCCATTTGCTCATGCCSWYWTTCCTTTGCCGCCAGTGGGACGGCATCCTCACCGCGAGGGAAGGCCAAAACCTGAAATGGGTCAAAATACAGGACCTGAAAAACCACCCCATGCCCCCCGCCGACGCCCCCCTCATCCCCATGATCCGCGATTTTTTGTAATGGTTGAGGGGATTAACCCTTCCCCCCAAATACTTCTGTAAGGTTAACCTTGCCCTGGCCGGGTTTTAGGGGTTGTTGTTGGCTTTTGTGGGGGGACCAGCCCATGAGGTATATGATGTCGAAGCTTGCGGTGATGCGTCCTCGGGAATCGCTGAATTTTTCGTGATAGATTTTGGCGCATTCCATCATCAGGCGGCGTGACGTCAAACCCCGGGGCCGCTTGAGGAGAATATTGCCCTCGCCCATGCCTTTTAATTCCTGCATCAGTTTGAAAGCATTTTCGTAGGTGACGGTGATCCGGTCGACCTCCGCCACGGGCAGGGCGAATCCGGCCCGCTGCAACAGGCTGCCGCCGCTGCGCACATCCATAAAGGGCGAGACGCGCGGGCTGGCGCCGCCCCGGATAGTRATCTCGGCCTCCATCATAACCCGGCGCAGCTCGCTTAAAGTCTCCCCGCCTATCAGACTAGCCAGAAACAGGCCGTCCGGCTTTAAGGTCTGCATGATTTGGGCAAGGCAGCCCGGCAGATCATTGACCCAATGCAGGCTTAAATTACTGATGACCAGATCCAGCGATTGCGGGCGGTAGGGCAGCTGTTCCTCATCCGCCTGCACTCTTGCGCCAGAGGATTGGGCCGCCTTTTGCAAAAACCCGTGGGATAAATCCTGACTGATGACAAATTTATCTTTCAGCAGGCGCGCCATTTCCCCCCCATGACAGCCAAGATCCACGATATGTTGAAAATCCCGCGTTATATCCAGATATTTATCATGGAGCCGAGCGGCGACCTCCTGCACGAGAAAATTATGGTCGGCAAAATTCCTTGAGGCGCGGTCCCGGTTTTTTCTTAAGGCCGCGCGGTCAAAGATAACTGCCGGATTGTCAGGGGGCTCTGTTTTTGTCATACTGTGTATATGGCATTTTTGCCGGGCGGGGAAAAGACCCAATGGCGCTAATTTTAAAAAGTAATCTAAAACAACATGTTTCGCACTGGGGGGCGAGGCTCCTTGACCATCTTTTGCCGCCAAGATGCTTGTCCTGCGGGACGGGCGCGCAGGATGCGGGGCGGGTCTGCGCCAATTGCTGGAAAAAGCTGACATTCATTCAAGGGCCGATCTGCCGTTGTTGTGGATATCCGTTTGATTTTGATCACCTGATGGAAAATTCCTTATGCGGATCATGCTGCGTCAAAATGCCGACGTTTGATTTGGCGCGGGCGGCCTTGCGTTATGATGATGATTCGCGGCGCATGATCCTTTCTTTTAAACATGGCGACCGGACGGAATATGCAGATTTCTTTGCCCGGCTTTTGATACAGGCCAGTCATCAGCTTGATCTGTCAAATGCCCTTGTTATTCCCGTACCGCTGCACAAGCAAAGGCTTCGTGCGCGCCGGTATAATCAGGCCGCGCTGATTGCGAAAGCCTTTGCTGAAAAAAAGGCGCTGCCCTATTGCCCGGATATGATTATTCGTGAAAAACACWCSMMRMSYSARSAGKKYAWCWATARMYTRSRRMARWWAMRTYYRGYKRKKGMYKWYWKAATTAAGGATAAATATAGAAATAATTTCGGGGGCCGCGCAATCATCCTGATTGATGATGTTTATACCACAGGGGCCACGGCAGGGGCTTGTGCGCGGATTTTAAAGCGCGGCGGCTCTGGCCCGGTGAAAATTTTGACGGTGACCAGAATCTGTTGAAAAGGAGCATTGAATTTTAACCCGTTCGCTCTAATATACCAGCCATACAATTGCACAACCCACGAAGAACAGAAACGGCTAACCATGAAAAAAATTACCCTTTATACCAAAATGCTCTGCCCCTATTGCGCTGGTGCGAAAAGCCTGTTGAAAGATAAAGGCCAGCAATATGAAGAAATTGATATTGGCCGAAATCCGGATCAGCGGGCGGTTATGATCAAGCGGGCGCGCGGCGCAAGCACTGTGCCGCAAATATTCATCGGGGATGATCATGTGGGGGGCTGTGATGATCTTTATGCGCTTGAACGCAGCGGCAAGCTGGACGCCATGTTGGTATGATGCCCAAAAACTCATCACAAAATAAATTTAACATAGGCCTTGTTCAGATGTCCAGCGGCAATGATCTGGCGGAAAATATGGCCTCTGCTGAAAGCCTGATCCGCCGTGCGGCAGCCCTTGGCGCCCAAATGGTGATGACGCCTGAAATGACAACCCTGATCGAGAGGGGGCGCGGCGCGCTTCTGGCTAAAATTTATTTTGAGGAAAATGACCCGAGCCTGCCGGTTTTTCAGGCTTTGGCAGAGGAGCTGGACATTTGGCTCGTGATCGGCTCCATGGCGGTGAAGGCACCAAATCAATCAAAAGATCAATTAAAAGATAAAATCGCCAATCGCTGTTATGTTATTTCCCCGGACGGCCATATTGCGGCCCGTTATGACAAGATCCATATGTTTGATGTSGATCTSSMKGGCGGCGARWSWTACCGSGAATCWMRSGCYTATKMGSCGGGCRRWSRGGCKGTGYTGRCSRAWACGCCCTGGGGCMMKMTSGGSMTKACSATYTGTTATGATSTGCGCTTTCCSKRYYTRTAYMGMMANCTTGSSCMRKCMRGGGSSAMMATKYYWACAGTGCCAGCCGCCTTTACAGAAGTGACCGGACAAGCGCATTGGCATATACTGCTGCGATCGCGCGCCATTGAAAACGGGGCCTTTATATTTGCCCCGGCGCAAACCGGAAGCCATATGAGCGCGCGCGGCGAGAGCCGAAAAACATATGGTCACTCACTAATCGTTGACCCTTGGGGCAATATAATAGATGATGGCGGATGTGATGTGGGGGTTACCTTGGCGCAAATCGACCTGTCGTTGGTTGAAAAGGCCAGATCAAGAATACCGTCGTTGCGTCATGAGCGTCAGTTTAAGCTAGGTGAGTAATCACCCAAAAGTAATTATTTATGGGATTTAAGTATGATAGTTTTTGACCTGAGATGTGAAGATAACCATGTATTTGAAGCATGGTTTCAGAACAGCGATGCCTATGAAATTCAGGCTAAAAAAAATCAGGTGGAATGCCCTTTTTGCGGCAACAACAATATTTCCAAATCCCTTATGTCGCCCAATATTGCTGCCAAGGGTAATGTTAAGACCAGAGAAGTGACGGATATTTCCCATTTTGATCAGCTTGAAAATCATGTGGTGGCGGCCAGCGCAAATGTTCCGGAAACCATGGAAGCCAGCGCGGATGATGTGAAGCGTGCGCTTGAGCATATGCATAACACCATGAAAAAATACCGTAATCATGTGAAAAAAGAATGTGAATATGTTGGCGATAATTTTGCCAAGGAAGCCCGGGCCATCCATGATGGTGATGCGGAAGTTCGCGGTATTTACGGGGAAGCAACGCTGAAAGAAACAGAAGATCTTTTGAATGACGGCGTTGATATTCTTCCTGTGCCGGGCCTTGGAAAACTGGACAGCTAGGGTAATGTCAGACCTCTTTTGCCAAGATGATGTCAAGGCATTGGGGGTGATCRTCGCCGGCGGGAAATCCCGGCGTTTCAACGCGCCGGCCCGAAAGCCTTCCGCCCATAGCCGGCCCCCAACCCAAAGCGACAAGTTTTTAATGCCTTTTGGCTCGTCCAGCCTGTTGGGTCACATCATTGACCGGGCGCAAAAACAAGTGGATCGTCTGGTCTTGAACATCAACGGCGACCCGGCACGGTTACCGGCCCATATAACAGCGCTTGGTATGGAGATCATTTCAGATGAGATAAAAGATATCGGCCCCCTCGGCGGCATATTAACGGCGATGAAATGGGCTAAAAAAAACGAATTCAGCCATATCATCACCTTTTCCGGCGACAGCCCGTTTTTCCCGGATGATTATGCGGCGCGGCTGATAGAGGCGGTGGGGACAGGCGATAGCAAAATTACTATTTGTCAATCAAGAGGCGCTGACGGCGAAATTCACCGGCACCCAACAATGGGCATATATAAGGCAGACCTGCAAGAGGGTCTTGCGGCTTATATCCATGGCGGCGGGCGGCGGGTTATGGCGTGGATTGTGGGGCAGCCCCATAAAGAAATTGTCTGGGACAACATATCTCCCGACCCGTTTTTAAATATTAACAGACGGGAAGATTTGGCGGCAGCCGAAAAATATCTATAGAATTACCCGGTTATCAGGGTCACAATAGATATTCATACCCTCTTTGCGGGTAAAGGCGATGAGGGTTAACCCGGCTTCTTCTGCCAAAGTCACGGCCAAGCCAGTGGTGGCGGAAACAGCAGCCAATAGGGGAATGCCAAAGGTTGCGCATTTATGAACCATTTCGAAACTGCAGCGGCTTGTGATTAAAGCAAAGCCATTTGCCGGGTTTATTTTTTTCTGCATCATATGGCCGATCAGCTTGTCCAGCGCATTATGACGGCCAATATCTTCCCGAACGCAGAGAATTTCACCATCAGCCGTAACAAAGGCGGCGGCGTGTAAGGCGCCGGTTTCTTTATTTTTAATCTGCAACTCCGATAGATTCTGCATACTATTATAGACAACTTCAGCCTTAACCTTAAGTTGGCTTTTTGTGAATTTTAAGGGCCTGATGACGTGATCAAGGCGGTCTGTGCCGCAAATGCCGCACCCGGTTCGCCCGGCCATGGTTCGGTTAAATTTATCCAGACGGGCAAAGCAATCAGGGTTAATTTCCAGAGCGGCAACAAGGCCCTTGTCTTTTTCATCGATGGCGAGATCCATGATATTTTCCAGTCCGTCAATGATCCCTTCCGTCAGGCTGAAACCAATGGCGAAGTCTTTAATATCAAAGGGAGATATCATCATCACAGCATGGCTGATGCAATTATATTCCAACGCCAGAGGGACTTCGCTGGCCACATGCCTTTCTTCGGTCTTTTGGCTGTCGGGCCGCCAGATTAGTGGATGATATTCTTTTATGGCCCTACGCATTAGGGGTCTTTTGTGCAAGAACCAGATAATTTACGGCAAAATTCTTGTCATCCAGCGACCATTGGCCGGATAAAGGGTGATAAACCATGCCTTTTATATCGTTGGTGTCAAACCCGCTGTTGCGCAGCGCGCGCGCAAGTTCTGAAGGTTTCAGGAATTTATGCCAGTCGTGGGTACCCTTTGGCAGCCACCGCATGATATATTCTGCGCCCGCGATGGCCATGGCCCATGATTTGGCCGTTCTGTTCAACGTCGACAGCACCATACAGCCCTCATCTTTTAAAAGGCTGTGACAGGCATTGAGAAAAGACGGGATGTCGGCCACATGTTCAATGACCTCCATATTTAAAATGGCATCAAAGGCCTCGCCGGCTTCGGCCAATGCTTCGGCGGTGATATTTTGATAGTCGATATCAAGGCCCATTTCCGCCGCATGGGCCTCTGCCGTTTTAATATTTTTTTCCGAGGCATCGGCCCCGACGATGGTCGCGCCAAGGCGGCACATGGGCTCGGACAAAAGCCCGCCGCCGCAGCCAATATCTAAAATACGCAGGCCCTTCAAGGGCAGATTGATTTTTGGATCCCGTCCGAAATGGCGGCACAGGGTGTTTTTCGCATAGGCAATACGGGTTGGGTTTAATTTATGGAGCGGCTTAAACGGGCCATTGGGATCCCACCATGTGGCGGCCATCGCTGAAAAATGAGCCACTTCATCAGGGTCGACAGAGGCAGAGACATTTTCAGAATCGGGCGCAAAATCGGTTTTTTTTTGTTTTTTTGTCATTTTTTACTTCATATCAATTCTGGTTGTCGGTCAGGCGATTTTTGATTGTCAGCAAGGGAAGCTGTCCTTAATTTAACCAAAGTTTCATCTTATTCCAGTGAAAATCAAATTATATTTTATATTGGCTACTTGCACGATAGCACCATAAACATATATGTATAGCGCGGTTTAGTCGGCCCTACGTTTACACTCAGGCCAAAGATACAGGCAAAAAAGAGTTAAATATGTCACGAATAGTAATGAAATTTGGCGGAACATCGGTTGCTGATATTGAGCGTATCCGCATTGTTGCCGCGCGCATTAAAGAGGAAGTTGATGCCGGCAATCAGGTTGCCGTTGTGGTTTCTGCCATGTCAGGAACGACAGACCAGTTGGTTAAATGGGCCACGGAGGCTTCCCCTCTGCATGATGCGCGGGAATATGATACAGTCGTTTCGGCCGGGGAGCAGATTACGGCGGGACTATTGGCTATGGCCCTGCAGGATATGGGGGTATCGGCGCGGTCGTGGCTTGGCTGGCAAGTGCCGTTCCATACCAATAATATTCACAGTTCTGCGCTGA